>JAEDJV010000070.1 GCA_016296165.1 Oscillospiraceae bacterium
GAGGAAACGGAAGTCGTTCTTTGTAACCATGTGACGACCATCCATACCGATACCGGCTACTTCAAGTGTTGCCCATACAGGATCTCCTGAGAAAAGGTCGTTATATGAAGGAATTCTTGCGAATTTAACCATTCTGAACTTCATAACCATGTGGTCAATAAGTTCCTGTGCCTCTGATTCTGTGATTGTTCCAGCCTTAAGATCTCTCTGGATGTAGATATCAAGGAATGTAGATACACGTCCTACTGACATTGCCGCACCATTCTGTGTTTTGATTGCAGCAAGATATCCGAAGTAAAGCCACTGAACTGCTTCTCTTGCATTTGATGCCGGCTTTGAAATATCGTATCCGTAGATTTCAGCCATTTTCTTCATACCCTGAAGTGCTTTAATCTGATCCGAAAGTTCTTCTCTCTGACGGATAATTTCATCTGTCATTGTTCCGTCACCACAGTTGAGCTTATCAGTTTCCTTTTCTTTGATAAGAAAATCTATTCCGTAAAGAGCAACTCTTCTGTAGTCGCCTACGATACGTCCGCGTCCGTATGTGTCAGGAAGACCTGTTACAATGTGACTGTTTCTTGCTGCTCTGATTTCAGGGGTATATGCATCAAATACACCCTGATTATGTGTCTTGTGATACTCATTAAAAATCTGATCGTATTTTGGATTTACTTTGTAGCCATAGCTTTCAGCAGCCTGCTGAGCCATCTTGATACCACCGTAAGGCATGAACGCTCTCTTGAGAGGCTTGTCAGTCTGTAAGCCAACAACTTTTTCAAGATCCTTCATTGATTCATCAATATATCCAGGTCCATAAGCTGTAAGACTTGTTACCACTTCTGTTTCACATTCAAGTACGCCGCCTTTTTTTCTTGCTTCAATCTGAAGAGCCTTAAGTTTTTCCCAGAGTTTATTTGTAGCTTCTGTAGGGCCTTCAAGGAAAGATTCATCACCATCATACGGTGTGTAGTTATTCTGAATAAAATCTCTTACGTTTATTTCTTCTTTCCAAAGACGTCCTTCAAATCCATTCCACTGTTCAAAGTTTTTCATAACTGATTACCTCCTGTTAATTTATGAATTGATTTATGTTATGAGAAGAAGTGTTTTATTTTTCCCTCTCAGCTTTCTGTATATATAATATCATTATTTATCGCATATGTCTGTGACAAAGTCATATTAGAAAAAGTTTTTTCGTAAATATTAATTTGACATTATCAATTGAATATAACCAATTGATTTTTTTCTAAAAAAATGATATACTTTAATAAATAATTCAAATCAGTATATTCTGGCAATCGGGGTGAACAAATGGAAATGAATCTTGAAAAACTGCCGTTTTGGGACAAACTTACCGGCAATGAAAAAACACTTGTAAAATCAACAGCGCAGATACGGAAATTCGCCACAGATGAATTAATCCACACATGTACAAAACAGTGCGTTGGTCTTGTATATGTGTTATCTGGAAACATGCGACTGTTTCTTCTGTCTGAAGAAGGAAAAGAGGTAACACTTCTTCATATACGAGAAAACAATTCCTGCGTGCTTGCAGCTTCGTGTGTTTTGTCACAGATAACATTTCATTCAGAACTTATCGCAGCTGAAGAAACAGAACTTCTTATTATTCCCGCAGCAACACTTGCCCAGATAATAAGAGACAATATTTATATCCGATGCTATATGTACGAAACATCCACCAGGCTTTTCTCGGATGTGATGTGGACAATCCAGCAGATTTTGTTTTTCAGCGTTGACAAAAGACTTGCTTCTTTTTTAGTAGAAGAAGCGGAAAAAAGCAATTCTTCCGAGCTCTGCATTACGCAGGAAAATATAGCAACCGAGATCAACACAGCACGTGAAGTAGTCGCACGAATGCTTAAACGTTTTTCAAATGACGGAATAATCAAACTTCAGAGAGGAAAGATAATAATCCTTGACAAAGAATCAATAGAAGACATTGCATTCCGATGATTATCCTAAAACGTCAAAAATATTTCCGTTCAGCAAATGTGACTTAGTCACAAAACTCTGATCATAAAAAAATCTTCATCTGAATCAGATCCAGATGAAGATTTTTTTATATCTGAAGCTCACGATACTGGTTAGGGGTAAATCCGGAAACAAGTTTAAACTGCTGCATAAAATATTTATCATTTTCATATCCGCATTTTTCTGCTATCGAAGCTATCGTCATTCTGGTTGATAAAAGCAGATACTTTGCAAGCATTATTTTAAACGATATGCATTCCTGATGAAAGCTTACTCCAAAAAAAGTTCTGTACATGGCCCTGAAATGTCCGCTGCTAAGACAGAATATTCTGCACGCCTCAGAAGCGCTTATGTCTTCTGAAGGATTATTGTATATTCTGTGTCTGAGTTTCATATATCCGGAATAATCAGAATGCGATTTTCCTGAATTGATTTCCGCTGTTTTGGTTTTAGTTTCATTTTCCAGAGATTCCATGACATAACTGAAATCAGTTTCTGATGATACACCGAAATATGATGAAGAACAAATAAAATCCGGACCAAAAATACTATACTGCCTTAAGTAACCATTTACCAGGATGTTTAGCCTCTCTGCAAAAATATCGCAGCATATTTCAGAATCATAATCAACAACTGCAAAAGCAAATGTTTTTTCACCTGTTCTGCCACAGACTCTTCCCCTTCCTGCAGAAAATGTCCTGAGAACTTCCCCTATTCCCTTTAATATTTCATTTTTTCGTTCTATCTGTTCAGTATCATTCATAAAAGTTTCAGAATAATCGTTTATCCTGATCATAATAATTAATACTTTACATGATGAATCTGCGTTTCTTACAGCAATCTTCAGTTCATTCATAAAACCTTCCATGTTGCTAAGCCCGGTAACAGAATCATGAAAATCAGATAAATTCTGGCACTGCATAAGATAATCGATATCATTTTTCATGCGGAGAAATTCAAGTGCATTGGATACAATCTTAATCCAGTTTTTATACGACTCTCCAAAACGTGAAATCCTGTTATATCTTACAATCATATATCCGAACTCTTCTTCCATAAAAAACACAGGACAGCAGTAATATACATCCGGATTATCAATTCTTCTGACTGATTCAGGTATGATTTCCGAACGGTTAAAATGAACCGAATCAAAACCTTCTGTGTATGCATCAGATATAGTATAGCAAATCATATCGTCAGAACCGGAATGTTTTTTCTTTCTGTCTGAAGAAATGCACCAGTCTTCATAAAGACAAAGATAGAGTCCCGACAAATCAGGAATAAAGTATGAATGTCTTTTAAGGGCCGCAATAAAATCTGAAATATTTCTGGACTCGGTAAGGAACTGCTCGAGCATACCCGTATCATTTAGCATCGAATAAAACTGCTGGTTATGAAGTTCTTCTATTTCCTCTGAATACTGTTTTATATCCGTTCTGCACGAACATGTATCTCCGAAGATTATCTCCCCGTCAAGTGAAATATCATTCCGGATATCTATACCATTGACAATGCCATAAAGCATCATGAAAATCTTCTGTCCAAGTGCCCGACGATTTCTCCTGTATGTAGAAAGAACCGGATAATGACTGGCACGATCACCTGTGTGCTCATACCCCATAACTGTAATATCATCCGGAACACGAACTCCGTTTTTTATCAGAGCATCACACAATCCATATGCAGTATAATCGTTTGCACATATCACCGCTTCCGGCATTCTGCGCTTTCCGGACAGATATAATTCTGCTGTATTCAGACCTGAAACTGTCCAGAAATCACCAAAGATCACATTATCATCTGAATAACTCATGTTATGATTTAAAACCGATCTTTTATATCCGTTCACTCTGTCATATGATGCCTGTATTTTTTCCGGACCGGTTATCAGGTCAATTTCCCTGAAACCATGAACTTCAATAAGATGATCTGTTATTTTTTCCACATCATCCGCAACACAGTTATCAGCAAAAGGAGCTCCTGATTCATCGCTGCCTGCACATACAAAAGGAATTCCGGTTTCCTTTATCATGGAAATTACCTTATGACGCAGTGAAAGATTTATAAACGCATCTTCTGTAAAAATAATACCATCAGGTTTCTTTGAACTAATAAGGTCATAGATACTGTCCTCAAGTTTTATAAAATCATTATACTCTGAAGCGTTATATATATTTGAAATAACTATTATATCAGTTGAATATTTAAAAGCCTGAGAAACAATGCCTTCAATGAGCTGACACTGTTCAGAAGCTGAGGCGCGTGCGGTAACAACTTCAAATATTTTTCTATTAATCATTTCACACCTCCACCATGTTGATTAAAATTCATTATATCATTTTTCCTCCTTTTTTTCAACAAAATAATATTCATTTTTTATACCTAAAATACATATTTAAGGTTGAAATAAATATAAATCTGTTTTATACTATTAGCATAAAGCTGGTCAGTATAAATATATTTATTTTATTTATATTTTTCTGCTTCGATTAATATTATCTTAAGGAGTGTATGCCAAATGACGCGAAAAAAAATCACAGCACTGCTTACATCAATCGTGATGTTTGTGATGGTAATTATTCCATCTGCATCAGTTGCAAGTGCTTCTGAAACAATGAGAGATATCTCTACCATGGAGCTTGTACGCGATATGGGAATAGGAATCAATCTCGGAAACACGCTTGAGGCGTGCGGTGACTGGATTGACGGAAAAGATACCTCAAGTTACGAAACAGCCTGGGGAAGCCCGATAATCACAAAAGAAATGATTCAGGGATATAAGGATGCTGGTTTCGGTGTATTGAGAATTCCTGTAGCCTGGTCAAACATGATGGCTGATGACGGAAACTACAATATCAGCAAGGATTATATGAACAGAGTTACAGAAGTCGTAAACTGGGCTCTTGACGCAAAACTTTATGTAATTATCAACATACACTGGGATAACGGATGGGTAAATAAATTCCCTGAAAACAAAACTGAATGTATGAAGCGTTTCGAAAAAATGTGGACACAGATCAGTGAACAGTATAAAGACTACAGCGACTATCTGATGTTTGAATCCCAGAATGAAGAACTTGGATGGGAAACTCTTTGGAACAAGTGGAGTGGAACGGACAATGGAAAAGCTGAATCCTACAACCTTGTAAATGAAATCAACCAGAAGTTCGTTGATGTTGTAAGAAAATCCGGAGGAAATAACGACAAGCGTCATCTCCTTATCTCGGGTTACAATACAGGAATTGACGTAACATGTGACCCTCTTTTCAAAATGCCTTCAGATCCAGCGGAAAGATGTGCAGTTTCAGTTCATTATTATTCGCCTTCAACTTTCGCAATTCTGGAAGAAGATGCTGACTGGGGCAAGGCACAGTCAACATGGGGAACAGAACAGGAAATCGCTGATCTTAACAGAGAAATGGATATGATGAAATCCAGTTTTGTTGATAAAGGAATTCCTGTTATCATCGGTGAATACGGATGTCCTACAAAGAACAAGGAAGCTGAATCTGTAATGCGTTTCCTTACTTCGGTATGTGAAGCAGCTTATTCACGTCAGATGTGTCCTGTGTTATGGGATACTCCAGGCGGAAGATATGACAGAATCGAATGTAAGATGGCTGATGCTGAGCTGAACAAAAAACTCTGTGAGATAGCAGGTTCAACAATTAAACAGCCTGGTTCAGACGGAACAACTTCAGTTACATACCAGATAAGTGAACTCAAAAAGAACTCTGATGGCGGATATATAGTTCCTCTTGGAAACAACGCAAAAAATCTCACAAAGGCTGTTATCTCACTGAAAGTAACTTCATCTGAAAATTCAGGATGGTTCTGCGGCGGAGGCGGTCTCACATTTGACAGTGTTAAAACAGCTGACGGGACAGCATTCTGGAGCAGCAAAGGGTTCAATTACGATGGCGGTAAAGAAAAAATCCTCATTAATTTTGACGGAAAATTCGCCGATGAAGAAGGCAATGAATTTGATGCGTCAATAAACTGCAAAGAAGCAGTTCTTGTTGACTGGTGGCATTCTTCAGAAAAATATCCTGAAGGCGGAGATGATGTCAGCTGCGAATTTACTGGCATTACATTATACTTTGCAGATGGCGGCTCGTCTGACGAAACAATTATCGGCGACGTTGACAACAACGGTTCATTAACAGCAGCTGATATTTCAAAACTCATGCAGGCATTAATCGGAAAGGTTACACTGGATGAAACAGAATTTAAAAATTCCGACATGGATTCAGACGGAAAACTCACTATTATTGATCTTATCAGATTAAAAAATTTGTTCATTTAATAATTTATCTCTTCAGAACCTTCGTTTATCCAGACGAAGGTTCTGAAACTTTATACAGAAAAAAGCCTGTATCAAAAAATAAATGATACAGGCTGATTTTAATTCATTATCCAAAAATACCGGATGCCATAAAAGGAAAAATGATAGCTCCAAGAAACAAGCATAATGCTACTATCACAATTATTACTCTGATGACCATGCTCTTTTTAGGTGGCTCACCATATGAATTTGGTTTTGAATTTTTCTTATCCATAAAAATACCCCTTATCTGTTATTACTTTCTTTTTCTCTTAAATCCTTTTGACCCACCCAGATTTTTTCTTCTGGAATGCTCGCTTCTTCTTCCGCCGCCAGAACTGTGACGTGAAGATTGTTTATCGGAACCTCTTCTTTCGCAAAGCTTTACGGAGACTCTCTTTCCGTTCACTTTAGTATTGTCCATTACATCAAGAATGTATTCGAGGTCAGCTTCCGGAACTTCAACGGTAGAATATTTGTCAAAAATCTCAATTTTTCCAAAACTCCTGCCCTGCATTCCTGTTGCTTCAACAAGAGCCCCAAGTATGAAGTTCGGAGCAATTCTGTTAAGCTTACCTGCTGAAATCTCAATCTTTGCAGCCTTGTCTTTTGTAAGTTTGCTTCCGGACGACTTAGGTACAGACTTTTTAACCTTAGGAAGTTCAAATTCAGGAATATTTCTAAGTTCTTTGCTGAGTCTCATATTAATAAGTATTCCTGCAATTTCTTCTGCTGAATATCCTTCTTTGTTAAGTATGCTGAGTATGATCTCCGCTTCCTCTCTTAACGGCTGTTCAGAAGCTGCACTTACTTTTGAAACAAGTTTAAGTATCTTGTTATTTACAATCTCGCTGCGTTCAGGAAGTTCCTTTTCAATAATTTCTGCCTTGATGTACTTTGATAATGAACGGAGTTCATATACCTGCTTTCTGTTACTGATAAGAGTATAAGCTGTACCGGACTTTCCGGCTCTTCCTGTTCTGCCGATACGATGAATATAATATTCGTTATCCTGAGGCAGATCATAGTTGAATACCACATCCACTCCGCTGACATCTATTCCTCGTGCTGCCACATCGGTTGCAATAAGAATGTTGATCTTTCCGGACTTAAACTTATCCATAACAAATGATCTCTGAGCCTGTTTCATATCGCCGTGAAGTCCCGCTGCTTTAAATCCTTTGCTGGTAAGAGCGTCTGTAAGTTCGTCAACCATCTTTTTGGTATTGCAGAAAATCATCGACGCTTTTGGTTCATATGCAAGGAGAAGATATTGCATAGCTTCAATCTTCATTCCGGAAGGAACATCAAAATAATACTGTTCTATAGTATCGACTGTTCTGTATTTTTGTTCTATCTTTATCATCTGAGGGTTGTTCTGATACTGATTGGTTATAGCAAGGATTGCCGGTGGCATGGTAGCAGAAAACATTATGGTCTGCCTTTCCTCCGGAATATCCTGAAGAATGCACTCAATATCCTCCCTGAATCCCATGTTGAGCATCTCATCAGCCTCATCGAGAATAATCATCTTAAGATTATCGAGCTTAAGTGTGCGTCTTCTCATATGATCCATTACTCGTCCCGGAGTGCCCACAACAAGATTAGCGCCTCTCTTAAGTTCAAGAATCTGCCTGTCCATACTTGCACCGCCATATACAGCGCATGGTTTCACCCATCCCATGTATTTTGAGAACTTCTTTATCTCATCACATGCCTGCATAGCAAGTTCTCTTGTAGGACACAGAATCAAAACTTCGACGCCTTTTTTTTCATATGAAATACTCTCAATAGCAGGAATACCAAATGCAGCTGTCTTACCTGTACCAGTATTTGATTTTCCTATGATATCAATTCCGCTCTTTATCATAGGGATACTCTTAGCCTGGATCTCAGTTGTCTCAGTAAACCCCATATCCTCAATCGCTCTTAATACTTCTTCACTTAATTGTAATTCGTTAAATTTCATATACTTTCCTTCCTGTAAAAAAACAAGGCCGAACCCCAGGTTCCGCCCGCAATCATTAATTATGATAACATTTTTAATAAAAAAAGTCAAGTATATTATTTTTAAGTATTTCAAACAATAATATTCAAAATTATTCACTTCATAAATTTTTCACGCATCTGAAGAAGTATTTTTTTTTCTTTCCTTGAAACCTGAACCTGAGTAATGTTCATTATTTGTGCAGTTTTACTCTGAGTCAGATTTTTATAATATCTGAAATATATAAGTTTTCTGTCTTCTGCATTTAACTCACCTAGTATCTGATGAAGTGCTATCCTGTCACTTATTTTCTCATCCGGAGAATCAACAGAAATATCAATCTGCTCATCTCCGTCATCACTTGTCCCGGTCAGAGACATAACAGGCTGACCGGACGAAAGTGCTTCTGACAGAAGTTCTACGGAAACTGAAAGTTTTTCAGCCAGTTCTGATATCAAAGGTTCCCTTCCGTTTTTACTTGTGAATACTTCACGTTCACGCGCAGCTTTCATATATAATTCCTTCAGGTTTCTGCTTACCTTAACTGTTCCGCCGTCACGAAAAAGACGTTTTATTTCACCAAGTATAACCGGTACTGCGTAGGTTGAAAACTTTATTCCCCTGCTCTCATCAAATACCTTTACTGCCTTTAGAAGCCCCTCGCATCCAGCTGAATAGAGATCATCATATTCAATCCCTTTTCCTCTGAATCTGCATGCACATAGATGAACAAGTCCGAGATTCTGTTCAGCTGAAACCATCTGTTATTTCTTTTTCCTGAAGTTTTTTCTTCATGCATACGCACGTCCCCTTTCCTTTTTTACTTCTTACAGAAAGTGAATCCATAAAACTTTCCATAACTGCAAATCCAAGTCCGGAGCGTTCTTCATTATGCGCTGTTGTAAACAAAGGCGTCATTGCCTGTTCAATATCTTCTATGCCGCATCCCTTGTCCCTGATATGTATGCATACTGTTCTGTCCCGGATAATCTTAACAGTAATGTAAACCATACCACCCCTCTCTCTGTATGCATGTACAACTGCGTTAGTTACTGCTTCTGAAACTGCAGTCCTTATATCTGCAAGCTCATCTATATGAGGATCAAGCCTGGATATAAAAGCTGACACAGCTGTTCTGGCAAAGCATTCATTTTCAGATGATGCCGGAAAGCTTATTTTTATCTCATCTTTAACACTCATTTTTCTGGTTCCTTCTTATTCTACCTCCGTTATTCTGTCGACACCGGAAAGTTTTATAACTTTTCGTATCTGTTCTGAAGTATTTCTTATCTTTACCTTACCTCCAATCTCTTTCATGAGACGACATCTTCCCAGAATAAGACCTATCCCGGAGCTGTCCATAAAAGTAACATCACCAAAATCAAGCGTAATCTCTGACGGAAGATGCTGTTTAATCTCCAGATCGATCAGCCTGCGCATTGCTGTGGCATTGTGATGATCTATATCCCCCGAAAGACCTGCTGTAAGATTTCGGTTCTCATGCGAAAAACTTACCAAAAAAAATATCACTCCGTTTCTGAAATAAAATTTAGTGTTACTGTTTACTATATTTTACATCATGTACGAAGTGATATTTGTCGAATCCTGTTTATGATAAAAATTATTTTATCGTAAATGAATCTGTCCAGTATTCCTGATTATATATATCTGTAAATCTGTATGTTATTTTTACTTCTCCATCGCCGACAACTGTATTGCTGATTTTCATATTATCGCTGACTGTCATTTTTTCACCAAGATAGTAACTATCTATATATTCACCGTCATAAGAATAAAAATCACAGACAAAATCAAGTTCATCTCCTGTGTTAAGTTCTGTCATATTCTTTGCTTCAACAGAAATCTGTTCATCTTTGTAATCATATACTGCACCGGCAATATATCCGTATTTGTTGTCATTGTCAAATATAATGATGAGATCTACCCTGTCTCCGTTTAAATATGCAGGAACGTAACCGGAAATTGAATATCTGTCTCCCCCGAGCTCTGTTGTATCTGTATGATAATACGCAACAGGCTGCCCGTTTATCGAAAGCCATGTCTTGTCTGAATCAGCAACAAGGTTACCATCAGCGTCAAACTCAAATACATTGTCAAGTCCCATATCAAGATAACCCTGACCATCATCATAGAATAGATTTTTGTCAAGTGAATGAACGAGTGACCACTGGCTTTCAGGCATTGTGAGGATATGTTTGTCGCCTGAATTATCCCATATAAGATTTGAAGAATCAAAGAAATTAGCCGAGAGATAATCACCAGCCTCCTTATCTGAAAGAGGCATTTCCTTCATAAATGAAATATTGGAAAGATCAAGTCCTGAGATAATATTTCCGGTCAGATTATTCATAAGTCCGTCAACCAGAGAACCTGCTGCACCTGATACCAGCGAAGAAAGAATATCGGAGCCGCCTGAAGTGCCAAAATTTCCAAGTATGGATGAAACAGGCGATGAGGATCCACCGGCAGCAATCTGACCGCTTGTTTCCATACTGGCAAACTGTTTTATGCAGCGTGAATACTCTGAATCCATACCAATCTTGTCATATGCTCTGCAGGCTGAATCTACATTTGATAACCTCTTGTACGGGAAATAAATTGATACACCATAAGCGTTTGTAATATCCGATGAGGTTTTATTATATTTTACTGATCCTTTGACAGCTTCAGCAAGTTCAAGAGCCTGTACCGTACCGATATTTTCCGCGAGATTAACAAGGTCGACCTGATCAATCTTTGAACTCTGTGCAAATTCTCTTGTTTTGTATCTGGCGTCTGAAACTGATTTGTAGTCCTTTGCAGCAAGTTTATCACTTACAGATACAGCGAATTCTCTCATAGCTCCCGGAACGGTATTTGCAAATTCTGCAAGGTCTATTACAGAGAGTGTGGTTTTCTGCCCCCGGCATTTTTTATCGCATGTGGAAACAAAGTCATCTACTATTGTTTTTCCAAGTTCGAGTGTGGTAACAGAAGTATTGCTGCCAAGCTGATTAAGCCAGTTAGTGTAATACCAGCCGATACCCGGTTCTGTTTCTTCAGAAGCTATAAGATAATCAGCGTATTTTTCTGTCAGAAAAGCTGTTTCTGCAGTTGCCATAAGGCATGCATCAAATCCTATAAAATCAAAGATTACTCCCCCGTTTGAAAGAGCAGTATCAAGTTTTGCCAGATCCATTGAGCCGCTGGACTTGCTCTTTTCGTCATAGCCATAACCGGAAACAGAACCGCCGCCATGATCCCAGAGTATCAGTTCATTTCTGTTTGCAGGATAGTTTTTGCTGCAGTACTGAATGAAAGAAGAAAGGGTTGAAGGATCTGTCATAGCTGCGTTTCCCATATCCTGTTCAACGCATTTCAGTTTTCCGTTTTCTATTTTGTAAATCTGATTTACAGATGAACTTATCCCATTTATCTTCCATCCGGAACAACCGCCGGTGTATATAAGAAGATTTACGTTATCACCAAATTTTGCACCAGCCATTTCCTGTATGTCCGAGGAAGCCATGCCATGCTTGGATTCTAGGTCAGTTCCGCACATGTAAACCATGAGTGTAACCTGATCGGCACCATTTCCCAGAATATTCGTTCTTTTGCTTCGTGAACCGGCAGCAACAGAATTATCTACAGACGAATAACTCGTTGAATAGCTGCTGCCGCCGCTTCCACCGGAAAAATCACTGTACCCGCCTGAATTATTCTCAAGCAAATCTGAAAAACCGGAACCTCCGCCTGTAAAAAGTTTATATGCAATCACTCCGATAATTACAAGGGCTGGAAGTCCTATTCCGCCTCCGACAGCTGCTTTTTTGCCGACTTTTCCTCCTGATTTTCCAGAATATCCGTTCTGTGAACCAACCGGTCCGGTTCCTAACCCGCTCCCTCTTCTTCTGGCCCCACTTCCTCCTGAGGTAATGTTCTTCTCTCTCGAGCGTGGTCTGTTATCCATTTTTTCATTTCCTCCATTTTTCATTAACGTAATTTAATATGTAAGCGCCAGCTCCTCTTGCTTTACGGTGTTATATTTTTTATAAATATTTCACGAACTGAACCGGAGCCTGTTCATACTGAATTGGATCTGTGATTTTACATGCCATAAATCCCAGCTTGTTGATATAGAAATTCAGATTTAACTTTCCATTTCGATTTCTGTTTCAGTAGTAGATATTATCTCAAGAACTGTCAATCATAAATCAATAAACTCTTCAATAACCCACATTTTTAAAGGGATTTTCCTACTACACATATAATATCATCATATTATATTATTGTCAATTCCTTTTTCCTGTATTGCATCATTTCAGCTATACAGTTAATCGGCCTGATTGTAGTTTCGTCCATACGGCTGAAAAACCTCAATAATGACG
>JAEDJV010000071.1 GCA_016296165.1 Oscillospiraceae bacterium
CACATGGTGGTTCAAAGTCACTTGCTGTAACAGGCAGAACAGCTTCATGGAACGGTGTTTCAGTTTCTTCATCGGACCTTAAAGCAGGCGGCACATATTCATTCAGTTCATATGTTGCTTATAAGAACAGCAACTATGCTTCAGCCGGATTTGAATTTGGCCTTCAGTATGACTTAAACGGTGAAACAAACTATGACAATATCGGTTCAGCGACTGCAAAGAGCGGAGAATGGGCATTACTTGACGGTAGTGTTGAAGTACCTGCAGGAGCCGAAAATATTTCAATCTATGTTCAGTCAGCATATTCAGAAAACGACACTGCAGCTGACCTTATAGATTTCTATCTTGATGACGTTAAGTTTTCTGGTTCATCCTCAACAGGTTCTGATCCGGGCAATACACCGAGCAATCCTGTAAGTAGTGATTCACTCAAGGATAAGTTTGCATCCTGCTTTAAGATGGGTACTTCAGTAAGCCCTCATGAACTTAGCACAGGCGGAGACTTTATAAAGAAACACTTTAACAGCATCACACCTGAAAATGAACTGAAGCCAGACGCAATTATCAATCAGCAGGCTTCACAGCAGTACGGCAACAACGTAAATACTCAGATTTCATTTAACAGCGGTGCAAAGCAGACAATGAAATTCTGTGAAGACAACGGAATTGCAATGAGAGGTCATACATTCGTATGGTATAGCCAGACACCTGACTGGTTCTTCAGAGAAAACTTCAGCTCAAACGGTAGTTATGTTTCCAAGGATGTAATGGATCAGCGTCTTGAAAGTATGATTAAGAATACATTTGCAGCAATCAAGGAACAGTTCCCTAAGCTTAAGCTCTATTCATATGATGTGTGTAACGAACTCTTCCTCAACGACGGCGGCGGAATGCGTCCTGGCAGTAATTCAGGCTGGACTAAAGTTTACGGAGACAATAATGACGAGTTTGTTATAAAGGCGTTCGAATATGCAAGAAAGTATGCGCCTGCAGACTGCAAACTTTATATCAATGATTATAACGAGTACATTCCTGCAAAGACAGATGATATCTACAACATGGCAATGAAACTTAAGGAAAAAGGTCTCATCGACGGTATCGGAATGCAGTCACATCTTGACGTAAGCTATCCAAGTGCTTCTACATACGAAACAGCACTTAAAAAATTCATCAGTACAGGTCTTGAAGTACAGATTACAGAGCTTGATATCACATGCGGCGACTCATCAGCACAGGCAAAACTCTTTGCGGATGTATTTGCAATGGCAGTAAAGAACGCTGACAAGATCCCTGCACTCACAGTATGGGGAACTCACGACAGCATTAGCTGGAGATCAAGTCAGAATCCGCTTCTCTTCGGTGCGAACTATACACCAAAGGCAGCTTATAATTCAGTTATGGCTCTTGATGTTCCGACAGGCGGTAGTTCAGATACTCCGGCGGTTACTACAGCCCCTTCACAGTCAACACCTGATTTCACATTTGGTGATATCAATGACGATAAGAGCATTGATATGAGTGACTTATCAGAACTTGCACTTTACATATTAAAGGAAACAGATTTCAACAGCAAGCAGATGATGGCTGCCGATGTCGAGTATGATAAGAATGTTGATCTTGCCGATCTTGCACTTTTAAAACAGTATGTTTCAAAGAAAACAGATAAACTCGGAGTTGGCTATGTTCCTCCGGTTGTTACAACTACAACTACTAAAGTTACAACAACTCAGCAGACAACATCTGCTTCTCAGCAGCCTGCCGGTGTTACTAAGATGGATGGCAAGGTAGTAAACGGTGTATGGCAGAGTAACTGTGATGTTTCATGGATCGACAAGTCCAAGCCAATGGTTGCATTTACTTTTGATGATGGCGCAGTAGGTACATCAGCAGATTCCACATCAATGAGAATTCAGAATGCATTGTCAAAGAACGGATTCCATGCAACGTTCTTCTACGTAGGAAGCTGGATTAAGAACAATCAGGCTGAAGTAGTAAAAGCATATGAGTCAGGTTTTGAGGTAGGAAGCCATACATATACACATGCTAATCTCTCAAATCAGTCAGTAGGTACTATTCAGAACGAACTTGGACAGAACAAGAATCTTCTTAACCAGATTCTTGGTACATCAAACGACTTCCTTATCAGACCTCCGTATCTTTCAGTTGACCAGAACTTCTCAAGCAACGCAGGTGCACCACTTATCAACTGCGGTGTTGACACACAGGACTGGAACAATGCAAGCAAGGATCAGATTGTAAGCAAGCTCAAGAGTGGTATGCAGGACGGCTCACTCAGAAATCAGGTTGTCCTCATGCACGAAACTTATCAGTCAACTGCAGCGGCTATGGAAGAATTACTTCCATACATGAAGCAGCAGGGATGGCAGGTAGTATCAGTTTCAGAGCTCTTTAAGGCAAACGGCAAGGAACTCAGAGCCGGTATGACATATAATGCAGCAAAATAATTATTAAGATACGATACTTTTCAACAGAAAAACTCTCCTGAAAAATATAATTCAGGAGAGTTTTTTGTTTAGAAAAGATATCTAAAACAGCAAAAATATATTTGACAACTTTCATATTTCCTATTATAATAAAATACATACAAATTATGAAAAGGAAGTGTATGGGATTGACACCGCAGCAGATAGAATATGTTCTGACAGTTGCTGAAGAAAGAAGCTTTTCAAAAGCCGCAAAAAAATTATTTGTTACTCAGCCGTCACTTAGTAAATTTATTATTAATCTTGAAGCTTCCCTGGGAGTAACACTTTTTGACAGAAGTTCTTCACCAATAACAGTTACTGAAGCTGGTCGCATTTTTATGGAAACGGCCAACAGAATGAAAGAACTTGAAGAAGATATGACTCATAAGATGAATGATCTTGCAGGTTTGAAGAACGGAACATTAAAATTAGGCACAACCCCGTTTTATGCAGCCAACATGCTTCTGAAAACAGTTCTGCAGTTTCACAGCAAGTATCCTGATATACAGATAACCATTTGTGAAGACACGTACCCTAATCTTGAGGAAGAAATTCTAAAAGGCGAACTGGATCTAATGATAGGCAGTGTTGCTACTGACGAGGAACTGTTCAATATAGAAGAACTGTGTACTGAAAAATTATATCTTGCTGTTCCGAGACTGTGTGATATAAATAAAAAATGTACAGCTTTTGCTCTGGAGTTTGAAGATATAAGGACAAACTCTGAAAAGCTGTTTACAGGTGAGTATGTAGATCTCGCTCTTTTCAGGAACGAAAATTTTATTGCGAGAAGCAGCGGTGAAACCGGATACAATGTACTGAAAAAAATATGTAGAAAATCGGGTTTCAACCCATATACAGTACTTGAGTCCAATAATCTGGACACAATTTTTTCTTTTGTCAGATCAAACCTCGGTGTTGCACTAATACCAGACACATTTATCAAATTTTCTGATGTAACAGATCATCCTGTATATTATGCAATTGACAGTCCGGAAATAGAAAAATATATCAAATTAGTCTATAAGAAAAATAAATATCTTTCCCGTTCAGCTATTGAGTTCGGTAATACTCTTAGAGAGCTTATAGGACTTGGTACCTGGAAATAAAAAAATAACTTCCTGAAAACAGGAAGTTATTTTTTATTTTAGTCTGCAAAATATTTTACGCCGCTTTCGAAAATGAACTGATCTTTTGAACCCTTAACGTTCTTGCATATATCAGTACCTTTTCTCTCACTATGTCCCATCTTGCCGAGAACACGTCCGTCAGGTGAGGTAATACCTTCGATAGCTGATACAGAGGTGTTTGGATTGTATCTGATGTTCATTGTCGGGTTGCCACTCATGTCAACATACTGTGTTGCAATCTGTCCGTTTGCAGCAAGCTTTGCAATGAGATCATCTGAAGCAACGAAACGTCCTTCACCATGTGATATCGCAATAGTGTGAATTTGATTTACATCACATGCAGCAAGCCAAGGTGACTTGTTTGAAGCGATTCTTGTTCTTACCATCATTGACTGATGTCTTGCGATAGTGTTGAATGTGAGAGTTGGTGAATCGTTTGTCATGTCTGTGATCTCACCGTAAGGAACAAGGCCAAGTTTGATAAGGGCCTGGAAACCGTTACATATACCCAGCATGAGACCGTCACGATTCTTCAGAAGTTCATGGACTGCATCCTTGATTTTTGCGTTTCTGAAGAATGCTGTAATAAATTTACCGCTTCCTTCAGGTTCATCACCGCCGCTGAATCCACCAGGAATCATAATAATCTGTGAGTTTTTGATTGCCTTTTCTATTTCATTTACCGATTCTTCTATGGCAGAAGCAGTAAGATTTTTGATTACAATAGTTTCTGTAATTGCACCTGCTTTTTCAAAAGCTCTTGCTGTATCGTATTCACAGTTTGTACCAGGAAATACTGGGATGAGAACACGAGGCTTTGCAATCTTAGCAGCCGGTTTAATAAGAGTTCTTCTTTCGTATGAGAAAGCCTCAGGCTTGGTATTTTCAGTAGGGATAATACATGGATATACTGGCTCAAGCTTTGATTCCCATGCATTAAGGAGGGTGTCAACAGAAACTGAGAAGTCGATATTGTCAATAACAAAGTCGTCATTCTGGCTTAAAACTTCACCGATTACATTTTCGCTTCCTCTTGTGGAACCGTTGATTTCAACAATGAATGAACCGTAACATGGTTCAAAGAGCTGTGTTGCTGAGAGTTTCTTTGTAAATCTGAAACCGAGTTTGTTACCAAAACACATCTTTGCTATACCTTCAGCTACGCCACCGTTGGCTACTGTCCATACAGCCTTTGCTCTGTCAGATTCGATAAGGCTTTCTACCTTTTCAAAGCATCTTCTTACGCTGTCAAAGTCAGGGAGACCGTTTTCATCATACTTTGGATTGATGAGGATAACGCTGTTGCCTGGAACCTTGAATTCAGGAGATACAACTTTTTTACTGCTTGCAGTTGAAACGGCAAATGAAACGAGTGTCGGAGGAACATCAATGTCTTCAAAAGTACCTGACATTGAGTCTTTGCCGCCGATTGCACCACAACCAAATTCAAGCTGAGCCTTGAGTGCACCGAGAAGAGCTGAGAACGGTTTACCCCAGCGGGCAGGGTCGTTCTGTGTTCTTTCAAAGTATTCCTGGAAGGTGAGCCAGCACTTTTTGTAGCTTCCGCCTGCAGCTATGACCTTACTGATTGATTCGATAACTGCAAGGATAGCTCCATGATAAGGGCTCTTTTCACTTACTGTCGGATTATATCCCCAGCCCATGATAGATGTTGTGGTTGTTTCACCGTTAAGAACAGGAATCTTTGCAGCCATAGCCTGAGAAGGTGTAAGCTGATATATTCCGCCGAACGGCATAAGGACAGTACCTGCACCGATTGTAGAGTCAAACTTTTCAACCAGGCCCTTCTGTGAACAAACATTGAGGTTTGAAATCATCGAAATCCAGCTTTCAGGGTCATCAGAATATTCTGTTGAAGAGCTGATTACCGGTTCAGCAACTGATACGTCTGTATGCTTAACAGCACCGTTTGAGTTAAGAAATTCGCGCGAGAGATTTACGATTGTCTTTCCGTTCCAGTTCATCTTAAGACGGCTGTCATCTGTTACATCAGCTACCTTTGTAGCTTCTATGTTTTCTTTTGCAGCTTCTGCCATGAACTTTTCTGTATCTTCAGCAGCGATAACAACTGCCATTCTTTCCTGTGATTCGGAGATTGCTATCTCTGTTCCGTCAAGTCCGTCGTATTTTTTAGGAACTGCATCAAGATTAATTACAAGACCATCTGTAAGCTCACCGATAGCAACTGATACGCCACCAGCACCGAAATCGTTGCAGCGCTTAATCATTGATGTAACAGCTTTGTTTCTGAAAAGTCTCTGAAGTTTTCTTTCCTCAGGAGGATTACCCTTCTGCACTTCTGCACCACAGCTTTCAAGAGAAGCAGATGTGTGCGACTTTGATGAACCTGTAGCACCGCCGCAGCCGTCACGTCCTGTTTTACCGCCGAGAAGAATAACAACATCACCCGGAACAGGTCTTTCACGTCTGATATTTTCAGCTGGAGCAGCACCAACAACAGCACCTATTTCCATTCTCTTTGCAACATAGCCCGGATGATAGATTTCTGTAACGTGACCTGTTGCAAGACCGATCTGGTTACCGTATGAGCTGTATCCGTTAGCAGCACCTACGACAATCTTTCTCTGAGGGAGCTTACCCTTGATTGTATCTTCAACCGGTACAAGAGGATTAGCAGCACCTGTTACACGCATTGCCTGGTAAACGTATGAACGTCCTGACAGGGGATCTCTGATTGCACCGCCAAGACATGTAGCTGCACCGCCAAAAGGCTCAATTTCTGTTGGATGGTTATGTGTTTCGTTCTTGAACATAAGAATCCAGTCTTCGTCTTTTCCGTCAACGTCAACTTTTATCTTAACTGAACATGCGTTGATTTCTTCACTTTCGTCAAGGTCTTCAAGGAGACCGTCTTTTTTGAGTTTTCTTACTGCAATAGTCGCAAGTTCCATAAGAGTCATTGGCTTGTCTTCACGGCCAAGTTCCTTCTTTAAGTCAAGATATAGGTCATATGTTTCGGCAATATATGGTGAGTCAATGTTTACGTTTTCAATGTTTGTTGAGAATGTTGTGTGTCTGCAGTGATCAGACCAGTATGTGTCAATCATTCTGATCTCTGTGATGGATGGATTTCTCTTTTCGGTATTTTTAAAGTAATCCTGACAGAAACGGATATCGTCATAATCCATTGCAAGACCGTACTTTGAGATAAACTCCCTGAGAGCAGCCTCGTCATAATCGATAAATCCTTCAAGAATCTCCACTTCTGTTGGGATAACATAGTTTACATCAAGTGTTTCAAATGTATCAAGTGAAGCTTCGCGGCTTTCAACAGGGTTAATGAGGTATGCTTTGAGTTTTTCAAATTCAGCATCTGTAAGAGCACCGCTTACGATATAGACTCTTGCATTCTTAACTCTGCATCTTTCACCCTGAGTAAGAATCTGGATACACTGCTCACAGCTGTCAGCTCTCTGGTCAAACTGACCCGGGAGATATTCTACAGCAAAAACTCTCTCGTTCTCATTTGTTTCTGGCATATCTCTGTATGTGACATCAACTGCCGGTTCTGAGAATACAGTATTAATTGCGTATTCAAAATTTTCTTCAGAGAGTCTGTCAGCATCGTATCTGTTGAGAATACGGATATTCTCAAGAGAGTTAAGCCTGAGAGCTGTTCTGACGTCGCTGAGAACTGATTTTGCTTCTGTAGCAAATTCTGGTTTCTTTTCAACATAGATTCTAAATACAGACATTTTAAACTCCATTTCTCCGCATTTTGTAAGTTTCATAAATTTTTGAAACGGCGGATATATTATTTATTTTGAATATCGGATATTTTGCCGATACAAAAATCATTTACAGCTTCCTCTATATTAACATAAAAAATGCTGTTACGCAAACTTTTTAGGGGATTATTTCTTTTTATTTTAACTAATGTATAATTTGGACTGTATCCTCTGTGAAAATCTGTGCAGTTTTCTTTTTCAAACAGTACAGGTACAGTTTTTCCAATCTGTGAAATGAGAAATTGTTTCTCAAGCTCATCTCCGAGCTTTGTCATTTTTTCAGCGCGTTCGGTTTTTATTCTGCCGTCAATCTGCCCGGACATTGATGCAGCCTTGGTGCCTGAACGGACAGAGTAAGGGAATACGTGAATTTTGCTGAAAGCGGTTCTATTTACAAATCTCAGACTCTCTTCAAAATCTTCGTCTGTCTCTCCCGGAAATCCAACCATAACATCGGTGGTTACAGAAGCATCCGGAAATATCCTTCTTATCTTTACTACAAGTTCGTAATATTCAGCAGAAGTGTATTTTCTGTTCATGTCCCTGAGGGTTTTGTCACATCCACTCTGGAGAGAAAGATGGAACTGCGGGCAGAAAGAAGGAATATTACTTAGACGGACAAGATCCTTTTCATGGATACGTTCCGGTTCAAGCGAGCCAAGACGTATTCGTTTTACACCGTTTATCCTGCTTACTGCTTCCACTGCGTCGGTAAGACCTAACCCTGACTCAGCTCCGTAAAAAGCCAGATTAATTCCTACGAGAACAATTTCCTGATGACCGCCGGCAACAAGTTCAGTAACTTCATTCACAACATCTTCAAGTGGTTTTGAGCGTATGCGTCCACGTGAGTACGGGATAATACAGTATGAGCAGAATTGATTGCATCCGTCCTGTATCTTTACAAATGCACGTGTCTTTTTTTCAAATGAAAGACAGGACATTTTTTCAAGCGTCTCGTGATTGTCGTACGGCTCTACTTTTACGATCCGTTTTCTGTTTTCTATACCTTCAAGTACAAGATTCAGGAGGGCGCTGCGGTCTTTTGTGCCGGTAACAATATCTGCTTCGGTGAGTGATTCTGCCTCTTTTCTGAAAGCCTGAGGGTAACATCCGGTAAGCACAGTCAGTGCAGAGGGGTTTTCATTTCTGATTTTTCTGAGAGTCTGCCTTACTTTTTTGTCACTTGCAGAGGTTACAGTACATGAATTGATAATTACAGCATCAGCATCTGAGGAATTTTCAGAAACTTTGAAGCCGTTTTCCAGAAACATTTTTTTTATGCATTCTGTTTCGTAACAATTGACCTTACAGCCAAATGTAATAAAAAATACAGTCAATAGTAATTTCTCCTTGATTTTTGATTGTGCATACTGCATTTACTTGTTGATTACTCTCTTAATCCATTATACTAAATTTACAAAAAAATTTCAATCACTTGACTATTATAATTTTTAGTGATATATTTTTAAAGGCGGAAAACATAATTTTATATTGAGAATGATTTTCGGAAGTTTATTTCATGAAGTCAATAGGAAGTAAACTTTAGTGTATATTTACTGGAGGTTTTTTGATGTATACAGAAAATATCGTTTTATCAGGCGTGGATGAAGTTAAGAAGTTCGTTAATTTCGTTTCTGGTTATGATTTTAAAGTTGAACTTGTTTCAGGAAAATATATCGTTGATGCCAAGTCCATAATGGGAATTTTCAGTCTTGATCTTGATAAGCCAATCAAAATGAATGCATATACAGATGACGAAAACTTTAAGAAGGAAGTAAAGCAGTTTGTAGCTGCTTAAGATTTTTTATCCGATATTCAGGTGCAGAATTTTTTCTGCACCTTTTTTCATACTCTGAAGTTTATATGTATATATTTTTATAAATAAATATTAATACGGAGAAATGAAAGATGCTGAGAAAAATACTTCTTTTTGCAATTGTTTTGATTATTACAGGAATGATACATTCAGATTCAGTTTCCGGATACGAATCTCCGGAAATGGAAACTTCCGCAAAGTCATTCGTTTTAATGGAAGCTGGAACCAGACAGGTGGTTACAGGAAAAAATGAAAATGTCAGAGTACCGTCAGGAGCACTTAACAAGCTGATGACAGCATTGATAGCTGCTGAAAGTATGAATGACGGATTTTTCACGATGGATACAGAACTTACAGCCTCTGAAAATGCTCATACAGCTGGCGGGGCAGTAATCTGGCTTGACGCAGGAGAGAAGATAACAGCTGAAGAACTTATGAAAGGTCTTCTGATAGGAAATGCCAATGACGCAGCTGTAGTCTTTGCGGAAAAAATCTCCGGAAACTGTGAAAAGTTTACGGAACTCATGAACAAGAGAGCAGCAGAGCTTGGAATGTATGATACTGTTTTTGTTTCCCCTTATGCAACTGATGATGAAAATCAGTATACTACAGCAGCGGATGCGGCAAGGCTTACCTCAGAGATATCAGAACATACTGAACTTCGGGGCATAATGACAACATGGCTTGATTACATACGTGATGGCCGTACAGAAGTTGCAAATGAAAATGCACTTGTAAAAAAATATAACGGAATAACAGGCGCAAAAGCATGGCATACTGAATTATCAGGCTGGTGTCTTGCAGCTTCAGCTGAAAGAAACGGACTGTCATACGTTTCAGTTGTAATGGGCTGTGATGATAAAGATAATCGTTTTGCAGCCGGAAAGAAACTTTTAAATACTGGTTTTTCTATATACAAAACAGTTGTTCCGGGATTTTTCCCTGAACATATGAAACCTGTAAAAGTAAAGGATGGTGCTGATGATTCAGTACTTATAGAGGCAGATAAAGTTATTCCGTTAGTTATTCCGCGCGATGCGGAAAGCAGGATGAGTACAGTTGTTTTTGAGCCTGAGTATATAGAAGCACCTGTCAGAGAAGGGCAGAAAATCGGAACGGTAGGGTTCTATCTTGACAAGACTCTTTTGTATGAGACTCCGTTAATAACATCCGACCAGGTGAGCAGAAATTCTTTCAGGAAATCATTTATGAAAATAATAGTTAAAATGTTTAAATAATTGAAATACTTATTGGTGAAATCGAACAATAATGAATAATCGACTTGAAAAAAAATTCATTATATAGTAAAATTGATATAAGGTAAGTATATATTTTACGGAGGTCTATACCATGACACTTAAATTAAATTCAAAGTATCTTGACAGTTTCATTAACAGTGATGAACTTGCTGGTATTAAACCACAGGTTGAAACAGCTGTAGAACTTCTTCACAATAAGAAAGGTCTCGGAAACGATTTTCTCGGCTGGCTCGATCTTCCAACAAACTATGACAAGGAAGAATTCACAAGAATCAAGGCTGCAGCAGAAAAAATCAAATCAAATTCTGAAGTTCTTATCGTAATCGGTATCGGCGGTTCATATCTTGGTGCCAGAGCAGTTATGGAACTTATTAAGTCACCATTCTATAACAATCTCAGCAAGGACACACCTGACATATATTTTGTAGGCAACAACATCAGCCCTTCATATCTCAATCAGGTAATTTCTATCTGCAAGGACAGAGATTTCTCAGTAAACGTAATTTCTAAGTCCGGTACAACTACTGAACCGGCTCTTGCATTCAGAGTATTCAGAAAGATGGTTATCGATAAGTACGGTAAGGAAGGCGCTAAGGAGAGAATTTTCTGCACAACAGATAAGGCTAAGGGAACACTTAAGTCACTTGCAGATGCAGAAGGTTACGAAACTTTTGTAGTACCTGATGATGTTGGCGGCAGATTCTCAGTTCTTACAGCTGTAGGTCTTCTTCCAATTGCAGCAGCCGGATGTGATATTGATGCGCTTATGGAAGGTGCTAAGCAGGCTCAGAACGATTATATGGCTGATTTTGATAACAATGACTGCTACAAGTATGCAGCTTTAAGAAACATTCTCAACAGAAAAGGCAAGAGTGTTGAACTTCTTGTTTCATATGATCCAAGCTTTACTATGATGGCAGAATGGTACAAGCAGCTCTTCGGTGAAAGTGAAGGCAAAGACAACAAGGGTATCTTCCCTTCAGCTGTTACATTCTCAACAGACCTTCATTCAATGGGACAGTTTATTCAGGATGGTTCCAGAATTATGTTCGAAACAGTTATGGATATCAAGAAACCACAGCAGGATTTCTTCCTTGAAGATGACGCTGACAACCTTGACGGACTTAACTTCCTCACAAATCAGAACATGTCAATCGTAAACAAGAAGGCTCAGGAAGGTACAATTATCGCTCATACTGAAGGCGGTGTACCTAACATCGTTATCGAACTTGAAGATACTTCAGAATTTAGTGTAGGTTACATGATTTACTTCTTTGAAAAGGCCTGTGCAGTTTCAGGATACCTTCTCGGTGTAAATCCATTTAATCAGCCGGGTGTTGAAAGCTACAAGGCTAATATGTTTGCACTTCTTGGCAAGCTGGGATATGAAGATAAGAAAGCAGCGCTTGAAGCAAAGCTTTACTGATAAAAAAATAATACAAAATAATACAAGCTGTCATTTACTGCAGCAGAAATGGAGAAAAATATGATTAAGTTAATTATTGGCGAAAAGGGCACAGGAAAAACAAAAATAATGATCGATATGATGAATGAGGCAATTGCTTCAACAAACGGCAGCCTTGTATGTATCGAAAAAGGTTCAAATCTCAGGACACAGATTAACTATAAAGTAAGATGGTGTGATACAGAATTCTACAGAGTTGACGGTTTTGATTCATTCTACGGATTTGTTTCAGGTATGCTCGCTGGCAACTATGATATCGAAAAGATATTTGTTGACGGTATCCTTAAGATTGGCGGAAGAGATTTTGATTCTCTTGGAGCTATGCTCGACAAGCTCGCTGCTCTTACAGGCGATGCTACAACAGTTGTATTCACAGTATCAGCTGCTGAAAAGGATATGCCAGAGTCAGTTAAGAAGTATATCGGTTAATTAAAAAATAAAAAAACTATTGACAATAAGGCATTAGTTTGGTATAATTTAATTCGTAATGCTCTAAGGGTGTAGAAGTATGACTATTAATTTAAGAAAAATATTCAATTTACCGGGAGAAGTTCTGCCAGTTGATGTTTCTATCGACAATTCAGAAATTACCGATATACATGGTTATGATTTTGCTTCTCCTGTAGTAATAAAAGGACAGGCTTTCAATCGTGCCGGAATAGTTAAAATTAAATTTACTACCGAGTTTACCCTGAACC
>JAEDJV010000226.1 GCA_016296165.1 Oscillospiraceae bacterium
AAAACAGAGATTCACGGCTTACTCTAGTAATCCCTGTCATAACTGAACGGTACATGTATTTGTTGTCCTTGAATGTGCTGTTGAAGAAAAGACGCATAAAGCTTACAAGCTCGTTCCAGAAACCACCGGTGTATGCTTCCTGGAGAGGTGTGTCATATTCATCGAGAAGGATGATTACCGGTTTGCCGTACTCAGTACAAAGCAGTTCTGAAAGAAAATTTATTGCATTTATTACGGTATTTTCATTGTATTTATCATTAAGCTTTTCACAGAAACTTATAAATTTTCTTTTCATCATATCAGGAATTGCGGTACTTTTTTCAACTAGCTGACTGCATCTGATATACATTGAACCCAGAATATCACTCATATTTTCCTTAATACCGGCTGCACTGTTGTTTTTAAGTTTTGCAAAACTCAGAGAAATAACCGGATAAGTGCCCTGCAGGTTTCTTAATTCTTCATAGCTCCATATATCCAGTCCTTCAAATAAATCGGCACGTCCGGAATATTCTGTACTGAAAAAACATTCGAGCATATTCATATTGAGAGTCTTGCCGAACCTGCGCGGGCGGGTGATAAGGGTAACGCTGTCTTTATTGTCCCACCAGTCCTTTATAAGCATTGTTTTATCTATTAAAAAGCTTCCTTCTTCTCTTATCTGACGGAAACTCTGTGTGCCTACAGAAACTGTTCTTCCCATGATCATCATCCTTTCTTTTGGGTTGCTTTCGTATTTTAGTATAACATATCCGGTATGATTAATCAATAAAAACAGTCATCTCGCAGCTTGTTAGCCGTTTACTGCATATACTGCATCAAATTGTTTTTTGTAATTTACAGTACTTAAGTAAATTTGCTAAATCATAAAAAAATGATATACTTATATAAACAGACGAGAACGGAGGAAGTGTAATGGGGACATACTTTAATCCTGATAATCAGGGATTCAGAACTGATATTCAGAGCAGAATCTATATTGACAAAACCGGACCTGTCAGTTATACAAACCTTAGAGAAAAATATTCCCTTTGTTATCGGTTCAAAAAACGAAGCACTTACAGCCCTTATACATCTTGGATATGATGCAGAAAGAGACGGCATATAATGAAAATCTTGATTTGCGTCGTTTTGTTGGTTGTAAAAATCTTGATTTGTGTTGTTTCAGAGTTGATAAAAATCCTGATTTGTGATAAAATAAAGAAAACCAGACCTGACAGGAGTGAATAGCATGAAACGAAAAATGACTGATCGTCTTACAGAATGGAAGAAGCGTTCCAATGGAACAAGCGCATTACTTGTACAGGGAGCAAGACGTGTAGGTAAGAGTTATATAGTGGAAGAATTTGCAAAATCGGCATATCGTAGTTATATTCTGATAGACTTTAACAAGGCTGATGAATCAGTTCGTGATATTTTTATACACGATCTCAATAACATGGATTTGCTCTTTCAAAAGCTGTCTGTACTGTACAATACCAAACTTTATCCTCGTGAATCACTAGTTATCTTTGATGAAGTTCAGCTCTTTCCAAAAGCAAGGAGTGCTGTTAAATACCTTGTTGAAGACGGCAGATATGACTATATTGAAACAGGTTCCCTTATTTCTATCAGGAAGAATGTCGAGGATATTTTGATTCCTTCAGAAGAAGACATGATAAATATGTATCCAATGGATTTTGAGGAGTTTCTGTGGGCGCTTGGTAATGAAACCATGTATCCTATGATTACAGACTGCTTCCATAAGCAGAAGCCACTGGGACAGGCGTTGCACAGAAGAGCAATGGATCTGTTCAGACTGTACCTGATTACAGGCGGTATGCCTCAGGCAGTTAAAGCATATGTAGATACTCAGGATTTTGATATCGTGGATGCAGCAAAGCGTCGCATACTGAAACTTTACCGTGAAGATATCCGGAAACATGCCAAAGGTTATGAAATGAAAGTAGAAGCGATATTTGATGAAATACCCTCACAGCTACGCAGTCAGAATCAGCATTTCAAACTGTCATCTGTTGAAAAAGGTGCAAGGTTTGATAACTATCGCGATGCAATGTTCTGGCTTTCTGACGCAATGATAATCAACAATTGTTATAATTCAACAGAACCAAGTATCGGCTTAAATTTAAATCGGGACCGTACACTTCTGAAATGTTATATGGGCGATACCGGACTTTTAGTCAGCCATTGCTTCGACGAAAGAGGAATTGTAAGCGAGGAAATATATAAAAAACTGCTGTTAGGCAAGCTTGAAGTAAATTTAGGTATGATTATGGAGAATGTAGTTGCTCAAATGCTCACGGCAAGCGGACATAAGCTTTTCTTCTATGCAAATCCTTCAAGGAACGATGCAGAGTCAAGGATGGAAATAGATTTTCTGATTTCCAAGAGTAAAATAAGCAACAGACACAACATTTCACCAATTGAAGTAAAATCCGGAAAGAATTATACACTGTCTTCAATCAACAAATTCAGACGCAGATTCACCGAGCAGCTCCACACCCCATTTGTTTTGCACACAGGCGATTTGAAAGTTGAGGACGGAATCACATATCTTCCGCTTTATATGACATCACTACTGTAAAATATCACACCATCATCCCTGCCCGATCAGAACCTTCTTCCCTTCAAAAGCAAATCCGTACTTAACGATATTTTCATCCGGTATGCCAAGGTCGGTGAGATTCTGCTGGTATCTGAATTCT
>JAEDJV010000227.1 GCA_016296165.1 Oscillospiraceae bacterium
GAGGAGCATAGTAGTCCACATACTGAAGACTTTCCTCAAGATATCTGTGATCAAGTGTTATAAGATAGAGCCAGCATGCAGCAAAACAAAAGTCATCCTCCCATTTGCTTGATGTGTAGTATGATTTTGGACCGTCTGCGCCTTGTCCGACTTCTTTTTTGTTTTCAGCGGCAAAGTCAAAGAGAGCTTTGGCATAGTCAAGGCATTTTTCAGCATATTCAGGATCTGTGTCTTTGAAATTATAATAGTTAATGGCAAGAGCAGCAGCGCTTTCTGATACGTCATCAGTAGTAGGCAAGTCGCTTGTCGCAAAGAAAGCAGGTCTGTCCATTGCATCTATTTCAGGAGACTGCCAGTATGCATGATCAATATCACCATCGCCTACCTGATAACAGAATGCAATAACTTTTCCGTCTTCATCCCGGAATGTACTCCTCATAAAGTAGTCGCAGAAGTAACGGCAGATAGTTTCGATGTGCTCAGTCTGACCGGTTTTTTTGTATGAATCACGAAATTCATAGTAACCCCACGACACAACCGAAGCCGCATATGCTTCCGGAAGACCGAATTTTACATGGTCTCCTGCATCATGAAAACCGCCTGAAACATCTACTGTTCCGTTTCCGTCGGGATCAAGTATATCCTTATACTTTTTAATAAAACTATCAGAAAGATTCGTATGTTTTGAATCCAGCGGAACTTCTGCGTCGTATGTATGGCAGTTTCCTCGCCATGAGAGAAGGTTGTTTTCATTTACACCGGTTCCGCACATGTTGGCGTCATAAAAATACAGCGTGTGCTGTAAAACTCTTGCCCAGTTGCTGTCAGTATCATAGTAGTCTGCTTTTCCGGGTGTTGTTGCTGCACCGGCATAAGCAGCTGAAGAGAGAACTGAAGCTGCAAGGATTACAGAGAGACTTTTCTTCAGAATATTGTTTTTCATTTATAAACCTCCTGTCTGAAACTTATGGAACCAATAATTAATAAAAAAATCTCACATAATCGCTTTTTCCGAAAAAAAGCCGAAGGAGATTTACATTGTTTTTCTTTTCATTGACTTCATATATTATGATGTAGTTTTTTACTGTAATTTTTCTGTATCCAAGAGCTTTAAGGGGGTCATTGCATTCAGGATACATATATGGCATACTTTTCAGATTCATTATGGAATCATCAATTTCTTTCATTAACTCCTTAGAAGTTTTATCGGCTTTCAAAACATTAGAAATATACTCAAAAGTATTATCAAGATCTCTTGAAAATTCCGGGGCAAATATCAACTTATACATATTTGTGTTTTTCCCTTAGTTTTTTCAAAACTTCTTCTCCGTCGAGACCTTCTCCGTTATCTATTTGCCTTTGCGCTGTAAGAAGTTTACGATAAATTTCTGCTGCTGCCAGTTCTCTTTCATATGTTTCGTTGCTCATTAAAACCATGTCACCATAACCGTTTTTTGTAATAAATATTGGTTCTCCGGTACTGTGGCAAAGTTCGGAAATTTCAATTGTATTTCTTAAATCTGTAATTGGTCTTATATGTGGCATAACAACACCTCCGTCTCTATTATGCTATAATTATATCGTAATTATGTACAAAAGTCAATGTTGAAAAGCATAACGACCAGAGCTTCTGAATGGAAAAATCCAAATTTATCAGATACAGTAAACTCAAAAAAATCACGACAATCCAAACAATGAATCCGCGGTGTATCTGTGTACCCCTTTGCACTATCAGGAGCGTTTGGCAGGTTTTTGCGTCAGAAGGAGTACGTATGACAGCTTTTCGTTTGAAACATATTATGGTGAGTTCTGTCAGGTCGTTTCAGCGGCCCTTGAAAGTCTCAGACTGCGTACTGAAGAGGCTGACAGAAAACAGGCGAACACCGGTAACCTGTATTTTTCGCGTTTTCAGACTTTGCGTGACCGCATTTATGAGGAACCGCAGCTTGAATTGAATGCAAATGAACAGGCAGAAAAAGCGGGAATCAGTATATCACATTTCAGACATCTCTATAAAAGTTTCTTTTCAACAGGGTTTAATGCAGATGTAATATCCGCAAGGCTGGCACTCGCAAGACGTCTGCTTAAAACTACAGATATCAGTGTGTATGAAACAGCACACAGATGCGGATATGACGATGCTTCCTACTTTATGAAACTCTTCAAAAAACAGTTTGGCATTACGGCACTGGCGTACAGGAAAAAGTAAAAAAATTCATACTTACGTTGGTTCAAGCTTTTCAAATACTTAGTGACTCAAACCGCACAGATAAATACGACATGCGAATTTTGATGTGCGAAGTTTGAATTAAATAATAATACCGGAAGCAATACCGATTGAGTAAAATTCAGCCGGTATTACCGTTTTCCTCAGGTAAATAAACCACTAAATATACCTGCATATAATTAATAAAATAATTCATAAGTTATGAACTTTTATGTTTGATGATGTTGTAAACATTGTCATATGATCGAAAATATTTATAGTGCACAAAAAAAAAATAAAAAGGCAAAAATCGTTGTGAATTAAATTGATTGACAATAATTAAAATTTTAGTTATAATTATATATATAACAGTACACAATATGATAAATATTTTATTAATCACGTCATAAATATGAAATTCTGATGTTGGTTAGCATTCTGATTTTTAATGAATAAAACAGCGGCAATGAAATAATGAAGTATATTTCAGAAAGACAG
>JAEDJV010000228.1 GCA_016296165.1 Oscillospiraceae bacterium
TTTGATCTGATATTCTACGCATATCTTCCGAATGAAAAAGAACTTACAAAGTTCATAATAAATCTGGAACCGCAGGACGAATTTTATCCAGGATATCCATTAGTAAAAAGAGGTTTTTACTACGATGCAAGGCTAATTTCCGGACAGTACGGTACGGAATTTACAGGGCAGGAATACGGAAAGATAAAAAAAGTAATATCAATCTGGATATGTCTTAATCCAAGCCGGCAGCGTATGGATACGATAAACAGATATCGTATAACAGAGGAAAATGTTGTTGGAAATGTCAGGCTGAATCCGTCGGATTATGATGTGATGGAAGTAATTATGGTGTGTCTTCATGATGATGTAAACGGAAGAAAACACAGCGAGATGATAGACATGCTGTCAGTACTGTTTTCAGATAAACTGAACGGTGACAGAAAGCAGAAAATACTGGAGAAGGACTACAGTCTGGAAATGACGCAGGAGTATAAGGAGGTGGTGAATAGTATGTGCAATATGAGTGATGTGTTTGAGCGGAAGATGAATGAGAAGTTGAATGAGAAGTTGAAAGAGAGACTTGCGGATCAGCAGAAAGAATACGATAAGAAATTTGCGGATCAGCAGGAAAAATTCTCTAAAGAATTTGCAGAAGAAAAACGTAAAACCGTTATGAATATGCTTGAAAAAAATCTTGAAGATGATTTGATAATAAGTTGTACAGGGGTATCCCCTGAAAAACTTGCGGAAATCAAGGCTGAGATGGAGAAATAATTTATAGTTCATATGATGTTCCTGCTGAAACAGCACCGGATGATCATGGAATAACAGGAACGGAAAAAGAAAAATATTTTAGATGTATTAAAGAAAAAAGATTATATCGCTTTAATAAAAAAAGTATCAGACACCGAATGTCATAGGTTTATGACATCCGGTGTTTTCTATATTTTGAAATTTGATTTCGGGGTGATTGGCTGGTGCCGATAATAATTGATATGGTAAGTTTTTTGAACGTATTATTGATGTTTTTATTTTAATGTAATTATACCAAGTAGTAAATATAGCTATAAAAATCTGGTGAAAATATAAACAAACTGTTTTGCTGAATGAAAATAATATAAAAAATAGAAAATAATTGAAAATGGGAAAAATATGTGTTAAAATAGGAAGGTATGTGACAAAGGGGATGGGAGAAAAACTGAAAGGTTGAAGAGAAAGAATGAGATATGTAAAACAGACGGTAAGTGCATTATCTGTGGCGTTAATTTCGATTGCATCTGCGTATGTGATGGATGTGGATGAGGTGATGTGTGAAGATGTTTATAATGTACAGTTGAAAGTGGAGACGGTAGAAGTAGATATAAATGAGATACCGGAGAACAGGGAAGTTAGAGTGGGGGTTTCGATTGATAATAATCCGGGGTTTTTAGTTTTATATTACTTGTTAGAGATAGATAATAGGTTAAAATATCATAGTTTCGATAGAATTGAAACTGATTTAAGTCAATTTTGTGCTGGGTTTAGTGAAGCTTTTAGTAATGAGAAAATATGGAGGATTAGTAATATATTTGTACAATCTGATAATATATATTATGATAACGATGAGATATTGATAATAAAATTTTTTTTGCCAGATGAAGTGAAGATAGGAGATTATTATGAAATTAAATTGCTATCAGAATATCATAATGGTGATGATAATTGGACTTCAGGTTTTGCAAGAGAAAATGTAATAGGAGAAGATTGTGGTCCCGAAAACTTTGCCCCATTCATAAATGGAGGAATAAGAATAGTAGGACAAGAACCGGAGCCAGTACAGGAACCTCCGCAGGAATCAGAGCCACCGGTACAACCATCAGAACCGGATATCGCACCACCTCAGCCAGCAGGGGATAATCAACAGAATAATAATGTTCAACAACAGGTTATAGCAGAAACAGCAGCACCGGTTACAGAAGCTACAACAACAGAAACGACAACTGCAACAACATCGACTACAACAGTAACAACTGTGCCGGAAACAACAGTATCGACGACAGTGTCAACAACAGAGACTGAAAAAACAACAACAGACGAAACGACCGTTTTAGAAACCACAGTAACAGAAGTATCTGAAAATAGCACAGATGATGAAGAAGGAAAAAGCAATATAATACCGATTATGGTTGCGGGGATAACGGTAATTGCATCAGTAATTACAGGGCTTATCTTTAGAAGAAAAAAGGAGAACAAAGATGAAAAAAAATAAAATGTTTTTTCGGAGAATAGCAGCATTTATAACAGCGTTTAATTTCCTTGTATCAGTTAACGCCTCAATGATTGTTTATGCTGATGAACTGGACGAATTATTTCCTGAGGAGACGGATACACCTATATCAACTGAAGAAACTTCAAAAGACACTTTTATGAAGTCTGAACAAGTTAGGATTATAGTGAACGGAACTGATGTTCCGGAGATATCAGATGTAATTGATTCTTTCTTTTTTAATGTAACAGTTGTCGAAACTGAAAGTGATATTGCGGAAGTAATGATTCCAAAAGATATGGAACTTGCAGATATGTTATGGGATATGGGTGATTTTGAAGGTCCGGACTATATACTGGCTGATATAGATTCCAGAACGTACAGAATTGACGGGATAGAAAAATCAGGTTATATAACAGACGTTTGTCTTACAGAATATTATGAATTGAATTGTTCCGAAGG
>JAEDJV010000072.1 GCA_016296165.1 Oscillospiraceae bacterium
GCATATTCTGATTAATTCAAAATGTCATAATTCTGAAAAGTGCATGATGCTTTCTGAAGAAGAATTTATTAACAATACAGAATACCCCGGAACCAAATCATATTTGTCATATATACTCGAAGCGTCAGCTTACATTGTTTCTGTGACATCGGCAATTGAAGAGGCAGTTGAAAATAGGTATATTATATGCAGACAGCTTCTGTATTATCTGAGAAATCAAGAGGATTTTGATGATGATATTTCAGCTGAGGAGTATCAGAGTTTTTGTGAAATAGTAAAATATCTCAGTGACTGTTATATTGGTTCGAGACTTGATCCGGGAAAAAACGAAGATATTGACGCTGTACATAAATGGATAGTTTATCTTAGGGGGAGGATGACAGATTTTGCTGTGAGTTCCTTTTGTGATAATTATAGAGATATTTCAAATGGAAAATTTGACGGAGATCTGATAAATAATTCGTGGAGCAGAACGATAAAAAAAGTATTTTCCAGAAGTCAGAGAAATCTGTTTGCCTCATCAGAAGAATTTCTGCTGGCGGTTAATTCAGCTTCTAAGATTGTATATTATCTCACTGATATATTCATTAAGGCAGTAGAAACTGAAAATGAAATCAGTTCACTTTTTTTTACAGATACGAGAATAAAAATGCTCATACCTGAAATATTCAGAAATAAATACAGGGAGTGTTCATCAGGGAAAAGTGAAAGTTATAAAGCATATCTGAGAATAATCATGGTTCTGGACTACATATGCAGTCTGACTGATGCTGAAGCACTTAATCTGTACAGAAAATTACGGTTTGATATGTAAAATTTTTGCTGTATAAGAAAAACGTATTGCCTTATTTACTGTGATGTGTTAAAATAATATTATATGCAAAAATATTTTTTGAGGAAGGAATAACAAATCGTGAACGTAAACAGAAACTCTTTATTGGGGAGGACAGCTGATATTACGATTGACAGACAGCTTGGCTCGAGAAATATCAGACACAGAAACATTACATACAGCATACAGCTCGGGCATTTTGCTGCGGAAAAAAAATCAGGAAAGATAAAGCACCTGATCTATATTATAGGAGCTGAAAATACTTCAAACACGTTCAAGGGAACGATTATATGCACTATTAAGAGAAATGATACCAATCAGCTTCTCCTTGTAGCAGCACCGGAAGGCAAGCATTTTTACGAAGTACAGATACGTGAGTGCCTGGGGTTTTTTGAAAAACAGTACAAGTCTGATTACGAATTTTACATGACAAAGTCATGCGGAATTATTCTTTACAGAATAGTTGATGATACAGTTCAGTTTCTTGTTTCCAGAGATAAAAAAAGCGGACGGATCTCCCTTATAAAAGGCGGCATAGAATTCGGGGAAAGTGAAAAAGAAACAGCAGTACGTGAAGTCCTTGAAAAAACCGGGATATGCGCAGAGATTTCAGATGATTTCAGATCAGAGTACGTTTTCGGAACTTCTGAACATACAAGGGAAAAATCCGTTTTCTTTATGGCAGAGTACGGTGATGTTATGCTTAAGACGCCTGAAAAAAGCGATTATGTCCTTTCTGTTATGACTTTTGAAGAAGCCGTCAGAAGTCTGGATTATCCGCAGGAAATAATTCTTCTCATGGAGGCGAGGGATTACTATGAACAAAAAAGAAAGAGTATGTGCAGCGATAAGCGAGCTTAAGAAGATATATCCGGAAGCGGTCTGTTCACTTAATTATTCCAAACCGTATGAGCTTCTGATTGCCACAAGACTTTCTGCACAGTGTACTGATGCAAGAGTCAATATAGTTACAAAAGAACTGTTTAAAAAATATCCTACTCTCCAGAGTTTTGCAGATGCAGATCTGGAGGAGCTCGAGTCATATGTAAGACCATGCGGATTTTACAGGACCAAAGCAAAGAGCATAAAGGAAATGGCCATAAGTATTATTTCCGATTTTGGCGGAGAAGTACCGGATACTATGGAAAAACTTACGTCGCTTTCAGGCGTCGGAAGGAAAACGGCAAATCTCATACTCGGGGATGTTTATGGAAAACCGGCAGTAGTTACGGACACACATTGTATACGAATTACCGGAAGACTGGGATTTACGGACAATACCGAACCGCGAAAGGTTGAAAAGGATCTTCGTGAGATCATTCCTCCGGAAGAAGGTTCTGATTTTTGTCATCGACTTGTGAATTTTGGAAGAGAAATATGCAAGGCGAGAAATCCAATGTGTGATATATGCACTTTGAAAAATATATGCAGATTTTATAAGGAAAATTACGGGATTGAAAATGAAGAGGGAAAATAAAAATGAAAAGAAAAATTTGTCTGCTTACAGCTTTGATGATAGCTGTTTCTCCGATAGCTTATCATTTGGCCTCGAGTGATAAAAAACAGGACTCAGTTTGTATCGAGGCGGCTGCAACGAGTCTTATTAGCGAAAACGGTATTTCACTTATAAAAGAGTTTGAGGGGTTTTTGCAGTATGCACAGTGGGACTACAAGCAGTGGACCATAGGTTACGGAACCGGTGTTGACAAGGACGCATATCCTGACGGCATTACAGAGGGTGAAGCAGACAGACTTCTCAGGGAAGTAGTTGTTGTATATGAGGGATATGTTCAGAATTTTCTTAACAAATACAATATTACGGTAACACAGAATCAGTACGACGCACTTGTTAGCTTTACATACAACATGGGAAATGTCTGGATTAATTCAGACGAGGTAACTATAAGAACCTATCTGATAAACGGGATATCAAACTATTCCCCTGAGCAGATAAAAGAAGCATTTATGATGTGGTGCAAGGCAGGCGGAGAGGTTTTGCCCGGACTCCTCAGGAGAAGAGAGAGGGAGGCAGATCTTTTTCTTTCAGATCTTGAACTCATTCCGCAGGTTAAAGGCGAGTACTGGAGAGTAACCTCATCAACAGGTGTGAGATTCAGAAAGGACTGTGTCACTACTTCAGAAATTTTTGGAGTCATTCCTTACAATACAGTAATTATTGCCGAAGAAAAGAAGGAATGTGACGGATTTTTATGGGGAAGGGTAAAAATCAATGACATATATGGCTGGTGCGTGCTTGACTACGCAGAACACATTAGTGGCAGCATAGAAACAACGGTTATTCCTGACAGCGAAGAAAAAATCGAAAAATGGCGTATTACATCAGAAACAGGTGTAAATCTCAGATTCAATCATTCCACCGACGATCAGGTACTTGATGTCATTCCCTGTAAAACTGAGATAACCGTATATGAAAAAGTTCAGAAGGATTCATTTGTCTGGGCAAGGACAGAGTACAACGGAAAAGTCGGCTGGTGTGTTCTGAATTATGCGGAACAGATCTGGCCTGTACCCGAGGACAAGCTTGAATCAATCAGGATAGACAGACTTCCGGATAAGGTAGTCTATACATCCGGTGAGCTTTTTGAAAGTACAGGAATGAAAATAATAGCAAAATACAGCAGCGGCAGGGAAGATGAAATAACCGAATACGGCTGCAGCGGAAACACCATTCTTCCCGGAATGAGTACAGTTACGATAGACTACAAAGGTCTGACATGTGAACTTACAGTTCTGGTCAATCCTGTTCCGGGTGACGCAAACAAAAACGGGACAGTTGATCCTGATGACACGGGCATACTTCGAGATTATCTCCTTAACGCTGAAGATGAATTCTGTGAATGGGAAACAGGAGACATGAATGGTGATGGAACAATAAACATAATAGATTTTATCTATATGAAAAACCATATTATTTATAACAGCAAATTACAAAACAAAATTTGAAACAAACAGAATAAAAAAACAAACAAAAGACAGGAAAGTAACGATGAGCAGAGAACATGGTATTCCATTAAAATACAAACGCAGACAGCGTATAGCAGTCTTAATTCTTATCATATTAATCATAGTTCTGGCAGCTTTGGTAAACGTAATTGTAAAAGCTGTTCTGGGAGTGGTGCAGCCGGTAATGGCTGATCCGGGACCATGTACTGTTGAATATATGAAGCTAATGTTCAACAGATATAAGAATGAGAACTTTACAACACAAAACGGATTAAAATTCTATCATCAGGATGGGGAACTCCGATCCAGAGTAGGCATTGACGTTTCATATGCACAAAAGGAAATAGACTGGAAAAAGGTTAAGGAAGATGGTATTGATTTTGCAATGATCCGTCTTGGTTTCAGGGGTTATGAAAGCGGATGGCTTAATCTTGATGAATATTTTCACAAAAATATTTCAGGTGCACAGGCAGCAGGAATAGAAACAGGCGTATATTTTTATTCTCAGGCAATAAGCGAAAAAGAGGCAGAAGAGGAAGCTGATTTTGTCCTTGAGCAGATTAAAAATTACAAAATTACATATCCGGTGGCATACGACTGGGAAGTGGTGTCAGGAAATGAAGCCAGAACAGATAATATTTCTTCTGAGACGCTTAATAACTGCGCACTTGCATTCTGCAGAAAAGTTGAAGAATCAGGATATAAGCCGGTAGTATATGCCTCACTTAACCTCCTTCGGAGTCAGTTTGACAAATATGATATTCACATTATTTCCGAATATGATTTATGGCTTGCAGAGTACAAGGACTATCCCGAATATCCTTATTATTTCCGTATGTGGCAGTACACAGATGAAGGAAAAATCTCCGGAATTGATTATCCTACAGATATAAATGTTTATTTTGAAATAAATCCTTCGACACATTAAAAAATAACCTCCTGAATTACTGGTCAGGAGGTTAATTTTTTATCTTAGTATCATTTTATCAATAAATCTTGCTGCACCGTCTTCGTCGTTGTCAAATTCGGTTATGTATTTACTGATTTCTTTAAGTTCCTTGTCAGCATTTTTCATAGCAATTCCTATGCCTGCAGTATTAATCATTGAGATGTCATTTTCTGTATCCCCGATAGCTGCAATTTCTGATAAAGGAACCCCTGTGATATCTGACAGATACTCTATGCATTTGCCTTTGGTTGCATTTTTGGCGGTTATTTCAATATTGTTTGCTCCGCCGGTTACATATTCAAGTGAGTCATAATGTGAGAGAATCTCTCTTATCTCCTCACGTCCCTTATATATGCTCCCTGTTTTTCTGAAGTTTATTGTAAGTTTCTGTACGTCAGGTTTTTTACATATATAAAAATCTTTTATACTATCTACGACTACTCTGCTTTTGCGTATATAATCCTTTACAGGTTCTGATGCGTCTATGTCTTTTAAAATATCAAGATTACGATAATCAGTATATGCATGTTTACTGGTAAAAATATCTGCCATGATATCGAGTTTTATAAATTCATCAAGAAGCTTCAGAATTATTTCTTCCGGCAGACTTTCTTCCCTTATAAGAGATTTTTTTCGGATATCATAAAGTCCTGCACCGTTTGAACAGATTGCAAAGCTAATATCTGCATTCTTTATCTGTTCAGGTATTCCTCCCAGATGTCTGCCTGTAACAGGAATTACGGTAAATCCCTGTAAGGCAACTTTTTTGAGGATATTTACAGAATAGTCACTTATGGTTTTGTCCGAGCGAAGCAGAGTTCCGTCCAGATCAGTACATATGATACGTACCTTATCTGTTAAAATACTCATTTTTTCGGTCCGAGAGTTATGCCTTTCATATTTGAAACATACTGTTTAAGTCTTGCCAGGTCCATAACATTTACGTCGCCGTCAGCAGTAACATCAGCAGCTTTTTCCTGTGTCTTTGTGAACTCTGTTTCACCAAGAATATAAAGACTTAAAAAAGAAAGGTCAGTAAGATCAACTTCTTTGTCGCTGTTTACATCACCGTAAAGGAAAGTATCATCTGGTTCAGCTGCATTTTCATCGTATGGTTTTCCGTAAACCAGTTCATCTTCAAAGTAAACAGGAATGCGGTCTGTATCACCAAATTCCTCGCTTACGTCAAGTCCGATACGGCTGTAGTCGTTTGAAGCGTCCCAGTTACTTTCGTAGTTTTCATCCTGACCAACAAGGATACCAAACTGAAGTGCTCTTGCACCGTGGAAGAGTGTACCTGTCCAGTCAAGTTCAACGTAATAAACATTATCTTTAAGATGGATAGGCTGTGATACCTTTGCAGATTCCTTCATGTCAGTTGTTGACTGAACTTCATCGTAGTAAACCTCAGTTCTTACATCCTCGATGGACTGACCGGCTTCAATAAGTTCTGTGATATCGAAGTAGTAACGGGCCTTAAGACTTTCTGTGTAAAGATATCTTGGCGGTTGTGTTGTATCGTTATGAACTCTTACTGTGATCTGGGATCTTTCTTCGTTTTCACGTATAACGTTTCCTTCAATCCAGAATGATGTTTTCGGAGTTTCCTTAGGAGGAAAATTTTCCTCAGGTTTCATGTCTTCTGTTCCGTAGTAGTAGTAAAGTCCCGCAAGGTCGCCTACAACAGCTGCGTTATAGTCAACGGCAACTTCATTATAAACGTAGTCCTTGGTGATGTCTCTGTGCCAGTCTTTTATGTCAGGACCGCCTACAAGAGCGCCCCAGAGTGTATGTGTCTGGTCAAGCGGATCGTCCATGCTGAAAGTAGTTGAGCCATGAGCAGCACGATGATGAGGGTGTGAAGCTGCTGTTTCTGAATATCCGACAATATAAGGACGGTTCATAGGGTTTTTGCCCATGATGTATTCCATCTGTCTTTCAGCCCAGTCGGTAAATCCTGTGTATTCTTCATCGAACTTTGCAGTTTCTTTTCTGTAAACCATTGCACAGAGACCGGCTGCTGTGTTGTAACGACATGAACCGTACTCATTCAGCATTGAGAAACCTGCAGGAGTCATTGCGATATATGTTTTGTCGCTTTCATCTACCTCCTTGCAGTGCTGATAATCCATGTTCCATATCTCATCAGCCAGTCCGGCAGTTTTAAGATGCGGTTCACCTGACCAGAACTCAAGGTTCCATCTGAAGATAAACCAGTCACGTTCGTTGTTTGTAATAGGAGCAAGCTTTGCAAAGACACCGCCCCATACTGTATCCCAGCAGTGAACCCATATGTTCTGCCATGTACTTCCTGTAGTCTGGATGATACGCTTGATATATCCTGTGTATTTGTATCCGCCTGTTTCAGTTACTTCTGAAGTATCTACGGATATTATATGATCTATGTATTCCTGTTTTCCTGTGCATATATTGAGCCAGACAGCAGCCCATGCAAGTTCGTCATAGTCATAGCTGGATGTATAGAAACCACCATCATAACCAAGACTGAGAACTTCCACACCGTCCTCAGCTTCCTTGTGTGTTTCTCTTGCAAAGTCGTAGAGCGCGATAGCTTTTTTCAGACTTTCTTTAGCGTACTCAGGTTCTGTATCCTTGAAGTTAAGATAGTTTATCGCAAGTGATGCAGCAGCACCGGCGCACATATCAGATGCAGGAGTATCTACTGTGGCAAAGTATGCCGGTCTTGCAAAGTTGAGGAGCATCTTAGTATCCTGAAGTTCAGGTGGACACCAGTAGTTATGGTCATTGTTTCCTTCACCTACCTGATAGCAGAATGCAACAAGTTTTCCGTCTTCATCAAGATATGTTCCCTTCATGTAGAAGTCATTGAACCAGTGAAGTATATCGACTATATGTTCTTCTGTTCCTGTATCTTTATAAGCTTCAGGAAATTCATAGTAGCCCCATCCGAGTGTTGAGGCTGCATATGTTCCGGGAAGACCAAACTTAACGTGGTCTCCGGCATCGTGAAAGCCGCCGCCGCAGTCAATAAATCCGTCTCCGTCAGGATCGAGAATGTCTCTGTACTCATCAATAAATTCCTGTGAGAGATTGGTTCCGTATTTTGCGTCTGCACCTTCGAGATCAACCGGCTGAAGCGGGATTGCATAGTCTTCTGTATGACAATTTCCGCGCCATTCAAGCTGTTTTAATTTTTCACCTGTCTCAGGGTCCTTGTCGTAGCCACATTTATTTGCGTCATAAAAATAGAGGACATACTGGAGGGCTTTGGCAAAGTTTACTTCAACGTCATCGTAGCTGAAGGAGTCGGGATCCGGAAATTTGATTTCATCCTCAAAAATCTCCGGCGGTTTTTCACCTGCATCAGCAGATACAAAACCAGTAGCCAGTATGTTCCCAAGCACAGCCAGACTGACAGCACCTGAAAGAAAACGTTTCCATACTTTTTTCATAGTACACTACCTTTCATAAAAAATAATATTTATAGTATAAGTTTAACATAAAAAAAATACTTAATCAAGTCTGTGGGAAGCGTATATATAAAAATTTACAAAATAAATGTCTTTACAAAGTATTTTGTATATGATATAATATAATTATTCTGCATATTAAAGCAGATAAATTAATGATTATAATTATTTATGGAGGAAAAAATGGAAGAAAATAATGAAAAGTATCTTAATGTTACTCTGAAAAGTGCTCTAGAGGAACAGGAAGAAGAACAGATAAGTATATCCATTGTGGGCATTCTCAAAAACCTTAAGCGTCTCTTTGCTCTGTGGATATCAGTTTCAATCATATTATCGATTCTTGCCCTTGTTTTTACTGCAATATTAAAGCAGGACGAATACAAGGAGATGGTATCACTTGTAAGTTTTACATACAGCGGTGTTGAAAAGGGACTTGATCCTAACGGCAACAAATTCAACATCAACAATATGAAGAGTCCTCAGATTATTGAAGCTGCTCTTGATGAACTTGAAATGGATCATTCCATGCTTGAAAGCATAAGAAGAAACATTTCCTTTGAAGGAATCATCCCCAAGGATGCACTTGAGAGAATCACAGCATATAAAAACATTTTTGACTCTGAAAGCGGAGATACATCAATTTCAGCAGTTGAAGAGATTCTTGATGTAACATATTATCCTACACAGTACAAGGTATATTTTGACTATGCATCCACAGGTCTTAACAGCAATCAGGCAGCCGCACTTCTCAACAAGATGCTCGAGTGCTACAGCGAGTACTTCCTTGATGCATACGGATACAACAAGGCACTCGGTACTTCACTTCAGCTCCTCGAATATCAGGATTATGACTATGCTGAAGCCATAGACGTTTTTGACTCAACCCTCGACAGACTCCAGACATACATAGCTCAGGTGGCAAGTGCGGATACAGCACGTTTCCGTTCCACATCTACCGGATGTACATTCTCAGATCTTTCACAGACTATCTCAGATATCAGAGAAGTAAATCTTGATAAACTTGCTTCAGATATTACACTTAACACAATTACAAAGGATAAGGATTCACTCCTTACATATTATCAGTTCAAAGTTGAATCTCTTGAGAGAAACAAGATTGTATGTCAGGAAAAACTTGCAACTGTAAATGACTCTATAGCTAATTACGAAAAGAACACAGTAATGGTGTTTGGCGCCAGCGGAACTGATAACATGAATATTTCAGCAAGTGAAGCTTCAGCAGAGTATGACAAGCTCTTTAACCAGAAACTTGATATCCAGTCAGAGCTTTCAAAAACAGTTCAGAAGATTAATCTCTACAACAAGAGAATAGAGAGACTTACAGCTTCAACTATGATTAACTCAGCCTCAAAGAAGGCAAAGGTTGAAGAAGGCCTTTCATTTCTCAATGATAAGGTTAATGAACTTATAGAAGCAGTAAACGTTACAACTGATGAATTCTACAGAACAGTAGTTTACTCAAAGGCTTACAACATACTCGTTCCTGCAAACGCTTCACTCGGAAGTGTTGCAATGAACGCTGTTAAGGATTCCCTGCTTCCTGTTGTTATCCTTGACGCTCTTATCTTTGTAATTTATTTTGCTGCTGCAGTTATCATCTCATGTATGGAAGAATACAGAAGAAACAATGGTATAGTACCTGCTAAGAGTTCAAAAAAATCCCCTGAAAAATCCGAAGACAAAGAAAACAAAAATAAAACAGAAAAAGCAAAAAAATAAATAATTTAAAATAACAGACATCCTCCTCCGTTTTTTATAAGCGGGGGAGGATGTCTGTTATTTTATATAATGAGTTTTTCTAGCAGGGCATTCTGTAACCTATACCGGTTTCAGTTATTATATAAACAGGATTTGAAGTGTCCTGCTCTATTTTTTTTCGTATATTTGCCATGTTGACACGAAGAATTCTGGTGTCACCTCCGGGATTGGTGCCCCATATTTTTTTTATTATATTTTCATAGGTAAGTATCTTTCCGGCATTTTTTGAAAGCAGGGATATGATACTGTATTCATTCCCGGTAAGGTGTATCTCTCTGTTGTTTACAGTTACTTTTTTGCTTCTGTAGTTTATTGTCATGTCCTCATACCTGAAGATTTCTTCGTTTTTATTTGCAAGACGCGGAGAGTGCCTGATTGCATTGTTTATCCTGGCTATCAGTTCCAAAGCTCCAAATGGTTTGGTTATGTAGTCGTCTGCTCCAAGCTCAAGGGCAGAAACTTTATCATCTTCGGAAGATCTTGCAGAGAGGACGATTACAGGCATATCATAAAATTTTCTTATCTTTCCTAAAAGTTTTAATCCGTCGATATCGGGAAGACCGAGATCCAGGAGAATAATATCGGGAGATTTTTCATTGATTGTCAGAGCTGCACTCCGGCCTGTGACAGATATATATACTTCATAGCCCTGAGTTTCAAATACTGTTTTCAGCATCTGACATGAAACGGTATCATCTTCAACTATAAGAATGCTGTACTGGGAATGCATTTTTTTGTACTCCTTCCATATTTTTGAGGTAAAGTGTCATAATTTCAGAAAATTATATCATAATGCTATATTATCATATATAAAATACTTTTTCAATAGCCTTACAAAAATCTTAACATTTCTTAACATACACCGAAGACCAGAATCTCCGAAGTTTATAAAAAATCTTTACTTTGTATCTGTGTTATGCTATAATATTCATATCGAAAAATTAACGGAGGGAATTTTTTTGGCTAATAACAAAATCAGAAATTTTTGCATTATTGCACATATAGATCACGGCAAATCTACACTTGCAGACAGAATTCTTGAAAAAACACAGACTGTTGCAGTAAGAGACATGGAAGAACAGCTGCTTGACAATATGGATATTGAACGTGAGAGAGGAATCACCATAAAAGCAAGAGCAGTACGCCTTCTTTACAATGCTGAAGACGGTGAGGAATATACTTTTAATCTTATCGATACTCCCGGTCATGTTGACTTTAACTACGAGGTGTCAAGATCGCTTGCTGCCTGTGAAGGTGCCATTCTTGTAGTTGACGCTTCACAGGGAATTGAAGCACAGACGCTTGCCAACACTTATCTTGCTATAGAACACGACCTTGAAGTTGTCCCTGTAGTAAACAAGATAGATCTTCCTTCAGCAGATCCTGAACGCGTGTGCGGTGAGGTTGAAAATATTATCGGAATACCTGCTATGGATGCCCCGCGTATTTCTGCAAAGATGGGGATTAATATCGAAGCCGTTCTTGAAAAGATAGTGAAGGAAGTTCCTCCTCCGCAGGGTGATACTGAAGCACCGCTTAAGGCACTTATTTTTGACAGTTACTATGATTCATACAAGGGAGTTATCATCTATGTACGTATCAAGGAAGGTACCGTAAAAACAGGTGACAGAATTAAGCTCATGGCAACAGGTGCTGAATTTACTGTTGTTGAAGCTGGATTTATGGACGCTGTAAATCATATAAACAAAGGATTTCTCGAGGCCGGTGAAGTTGGATATATTGCAGCTTCAATTAAAAATATCGGTGATACCCAGGTGGGTGATACAGTTACAAACTGTGATAATCCTTGTGATGAGCCTCTTCCGGGATACAGAAAGGTTAATCCTATGGTGTTCTCGGGTATTTATCCGGCAGACGGTTCAAAGTATGCAGATCTTAGGGAAGCACTCGAAAAACTTCAGCTTAATGACGCCTCACTTTCTTTTGAACCTGAAACATCCGTAGCGCTTGGATTTGGTTTCAGATGCGGATTTTTAGGACTTCTTCATATGGAGATTATTCAGGAAAGACTCGAGAGAGAATACAATCTTGATCTTATAACAACTGCTCCTTCAGTTATTTTCAAGATACATCTTACTAACGGTGAGACGATATATATTGACAATCCTACAAACTATCCTGACGCTGCTCTTATTCAGTCAGCTGAAGAACCAATGGTTAAGGCGGAGATCCTTGCTCCTTCCGAGTTTGTCGGTAACGTAATGGAACTGTGTCAGAACAGACGCGGTGTATTCAAAACTATGGATTATCTGGATGATACACGTGTAAACATTCATTATGAACTGCCTCTTAATGAGATAGTTTATGATTTCTTTGATGCACTTAAGTCGAGAACAAGAGGGTATGCGTCCTTTGACTATG
>JAEDJV010000007.1 GCA_016296165.1 Oscillospiraceae bacterium
TGTCGGCGTTGTTGTAGTTGTCACTGTTGTCGTTGTCGGCACCGGCGTTGTTGTAGTTGTTACTGTTGTCGGTGTCGGCGTTGTTGTAGTTGTCACTGTTGTCGTTGTCGGCACCGGTGTTGTTGTGGTTGTTACTGTTGTCGTTGTCGGCACCGGCGTTGTTGTAGTTGTTGCTGTTGTCGTTGTTGGTGTCGGCGTTGTTGTAGTTGTTACTGTTGTCGTTGTCGGCACCGGCGTTGTTGTGGTAACAGGCGTTGTTGTAACTATTATCTCATCTATCATTACTATTGTATCATCTTCAGTTCCAACTACCTTACCATTTCTGATACCAAACGGCATTGATTCTGCTATTTGATATCCGGCAGGGGCCTGTGTTTCTGTAAGAGTATAATTTCCATCCGGGAGGCCTTCAATAATCGCTGGCTTTGCGCCTGATACAAACTCAATAACACTGCTCTCTGTCACAACGTCTGAAGCACCGCCTCCTACTGATACGGAGAGAAGATCTGCACCCTTGTTTATTGCCTTTACAAGTTTGAGTGAAAGTTTTGCACCTTCTATCTCATTGCCAGAAATATCAGTCTTGCTTATATTCACCTTGGAAAGTACATCTACCATTATTACAGAAGATGACCCGGTATCAACTCTGCTGTCTTCAGGACGTGGTACTGTTGAAACAGCTGATGTTACTACACCATCTATAACTGTGAATTTTACGCTTCCAGTAATAGTATATCCATCCGGTGCAACACTTTCTTCAAGTGTATATGCCCCGTCAGGAAGGCCGCTGAAAACTACTGGTTCATTTCCGGATACCCATGTTACTGAAACTGCAGATTCATCTACAGCCTTAATCTGTTCATTTACAAAAGCTCTGAGATTTGCACCTGATGTCTTGTATCCCTGATCGATTGTCAGTTTAAGTGTGGCACCAGGAACTTCTTTTTCATGTGTTATATCTGTCTTGCTGATTTTAACTTCTGTCTGTTTATCAAGCATAGTTACTTCATCAAGATCTGCTAAAACACCCTCTATGATTTCAAACTTTACTGTTTCCTCGTTGATTGTATATCCATCCGGAGATTTTGTTTCACGAAGTTCATATTTACCATCCGGAAGCTGAGTAATAATAGCCGGTTCAGAACCAGATACAAATGAAATCTCTGTTGCCTTGATACTTGGACTAACAGCACCGCCGCCCACCTTAACAGATGTAAGTGTGGCATTTTTGTCCTTGGAAGCTTCTGTAAGCTTAATGGTAAGTTTAGCGCCTGGAAGTTCTTCTGATTTGTTTATATCCTTCTTGCTGACAGTTATTTCTGAAGCAAGATCCTTCATAATTATCTCATTGCTGTCATTTTCTTTAACTTTACCGTTTTCAACGTTAAATTCAATACTGTCAGTTACTGTATATCCGTCCGGTGCTATACTTTCTTCAAGTTTATACTTACCATCAGGAAGTCCTGAAATTATTACAGGGGATGTTCCGGATACAAATGATATCTTGTTTTTCTCTACAGTAATGTCTGCTTCTGATATAATATCTGAAAAATCCGGTGTGGTATCAATTGCTGTAATTGTAAGATGTGCTCCTGGTACTTCTGCTGAACCTGATACGCTCTGCTTACTGATTGTAACCGTACACAGATCAGGTTCTTCAAGGTCTGTCATTATGACCGTTCCGTCTGCATATTCAACCACTTCACCGTTTTCAACTGTAAATGTTATTGATTCTGCTGTAAGGAAACCGAGTGGAGCCTTGTCTTCTGTAAGTGTATATGTACCATCTGGTACTCCCTCCAGTACTGCCGGTACTGTTTTGGATTTCCATGAAATACTCTTGCCTGAAATTTTTATATCGACATTTGATTTTACATTTTCCAAGCTCTTGTCTTCTGCAATCGTCAGTGTGAGTTCTGCTCCAGGGAGTTCTGAGCCTGATACCTTCTGTTTGCTGATTGTGACTTTTGAAGGTGCATCGAGCATTACAACTTCTTTTCCGGATACAAGTTCTCCGTCCTTAACTTCAAACTCAATTGTTTCTTCATTGACTGTATATCCGTCTGGTGCTGTAATCTCTGTAAGAGTGTATTTGCCGTCAGGAAGCATTGTAAGTTTTGCCGGTGTCTTTGCATCTGTCACAAACGAAATCCTGTCAGAGCCTACATATATTTCCTTTGCTCCGCCGCCTACCTTTGTATCAAGAAGATTTGCTCCCGGTGTCTTTGTTGCCTCCACGAGCTTTATCTCAAGTGTTGCGCCGTCAAGCTCTTCTGTTCCGTTTATGTCTTTTTTACTTACCAATACTTCTGAGTATTCATCAATCATCTTTACTGTATTTCCTGTTGAATCCTTTACTAATCCTTCTTCAACAGTAAATGTTACTGCACCTGTTACTGTGTATCCGTCTGGCGCTACGCTCTCTTCAAGTGTATATGTTCCATCAGGAAGACCGATTACTGTAACCGGTGTATTTCCTGATACCCATGCAATTGTATTGTCTTTTACAGTTATCTCTGCATCAGATGTTACTCTGGAAAGATCTGCATTTCCTTCAGCTGTTATTTTCAGATGGGCACCCGGAACCTCTGCTGCTCCGGATACGCTCTGTTTACTGATAACTATTTCTGACAGTTTCGGAGTTTCAGCATCTATCATTATTACCTTATCTGATGCTACTGATGATACTGTTTCACCATTTTTTACATATGTCTTTCCGTCTCTGAGAATAAATTCTATTGTTTCTGCCTTTTCAAAGCCTTCTGGTGCTCTTACTTCTGTGAGTGTGTATTCACCGTCCGGAAGGCCTTCGATTACTGCCGGTTTTGTACCAGAAGTCCACTTTACTGTATTTCCGCTTACAGTAATTGATGCACCGGAATCTTCACCCTGCTTTACACCGGAAAAACTTCCTGTTCCCTTGTAGGCTACTGTAAGTTCCGCACCTGGAAGTTCTTCTGAAGTACCTTCTGTAATCTTCTGTTTGCTTATGACTAACTTTGAAAGTTCATCTTTCATTGTTACAGTATTGGTTTCAGAGTCAACTACTCCATCCCCCAAAGCCGGAACTGATGAATCTGTTCTGCCAACTATACCATCCCTGATTTCAAACTTTATACTGCCTGTTACAGTATATCCATCCGGAGCCACACTTTCTTCAAGAATGTACTTGCCATCCGGAAGTCCTGTGAACTCTGTAGGTTTGTCTGTTGATGTCCATGTAACTGAATTGCCGTCTTTACCCGGTAAAATATTACCATTTACAAAACCGATAAGACTGTCTGCCGGATTATTATATGGTTCTGTAAGTGTAAGTTCAAGTTTTGCGCCCGGTATTTCCTTTGAACCTGCAATATCTGTTTTACTGATTGAAACTGTTTTTAATTCAGGTACTACTTCAATAATCTTTTTAGGAGGATTAAATGTAGCACTGCCGGCCTGTATTCCAAATCCTTCTGCTGATTTTGCAATTGTTGCACCTGAAACGTGTCCGTTAGGTTCACCTGATACATTTGCATTTACCGCAAGTGTGCTTCCCTGTATAGAACCTGTGTATTTTACATCTTCTGCTTCATAAAGGTTATAGAGAATATGACCGCAGAGACGTGCATTTTCAGAAGAACCTGTATCCTGCTCAACTGTAAGAGGACCGTCGTGTACTTCATCTATGAATGCAACACTATAGTGAGGCATTTCAATTACTTTGCCTTCAACATTGAAGATTACATAAGAATCAAACGCATCTCCCGGAACTCTGATTTCTACATAGTATAAATCATTTAAAATATCCATCTGTTCACTGGTAATATTAAACACATTGAGTACAGGATCTTTTCCGGTAAATACCGCTGAATAATTTGTTATCTCAATGTCGCCTGTTGTTTCATACTTGCTTATACTGTTACTCTTGGAAGCAAGTTTCTGAAATTCTCTGTCATAATCAATAATGTCATCAGATATATATGTATTTTCCGTTCTTATACCGGTTTCATATGTAATATCCGTATCTGATGAAACCACGAAGATTCGTCTCTCTGATCCTTCAGCTGCACCTGTGGTTATTCTGTCAATCTGACCACCGCCAACCAAAACCGTAGCACCTTTTCCAAGGTACCTGTTTCCTATTGTATAGGTTTCGTTAGCGGGTCTGTTATTTTCGATACCGCCTCCTGCAGCAAGTCTTCCCTCGATATCTGCTGAATCTTTTGGTATTGTAAACTTCTCCTTAACAAAGATTGTAAAATCTCCGGCCATACCCAGATACTTTTCATCAGCATCAGGACAGTCAAGAAGTTCTGCGTTTTTATCAGTATTTCCCGTTACATTTTCTATGCCCTCAATATTACCTGCAATCTCGGCAAATACTTTAAGCGAGTCGCCGCAGAAAGTAAATACCATGAACATAGCTGTAAGCATACTAATAAAACGTCTTTTTCGTTTGTCTACGTTCTTAAGCCTGTAGATTATGCCGTTCATAAACTAACCCCTCCATTTTATCATTTCATTTTACACGATATCTTTTTTGTTGATATCTATGTATAAATTATATAATACCATATTTTTATATAAATTTCAATATTTTTTAAAAAATAAAACCGGCAAAATTGCCGGTTTGGTTGATTTTATTTATTGTTGTTATTATTATTACCACCATTAAATGTATTTTTTATTTCGTTTACAATCTCATCCTTCATGGCACGAATATCGGAGTAAACATCGTTGCGGATATTTTTGTTTACCTCCCGCTGAATGTCTCTCTTAACCTGCCTTGCAAAATCATTAAATGCAGCAAAAGGATCAGTTTTAGTGCCGGAAGCAGATGATGAAGTGGTTTTATCTGAATCATTCGTATTTTTACGTGTATCAAACTGTCCGAAAAAATCCTTAAGAGAATCCGAAATATTCTTAAACGGATCATTCTGTGTACCAGCTGAATCCTGATTTTCAGTTTCTTCTTCGCTTATCACATCATCTGTAACACCGTCATCAGGAAGTGCGGAATAATACTTTGCTTCCTTCCCCGGAATTATGCTGCACACAGCTGACTTGACAAAAAATCTCAGCTGAGTGTATTCATTATCCTCAGTAACAAACGGAATCTCATAAAGCTGCCAGCCATCTGTAATTTTGGACGGCTTGATATTGTTGTTGCTTAAAACATATACTCTTTTGTTCTCAAAGTCACCGTTATACACTATCTGCAGCTGACATACAGCCTCATTTTTTATACTCCTGTCAAGTTTTACCCAGAAATAAAATGTATATCGGGTATTCTTTTCGAGAATAAGCTGTTTGGTACCTATCTCCGTAATATTCGGTGTTTTGTCACCGATGCAGTATGCTTCTGAAAGGTTATTTTCAAAATCCGTAACAAAAGTTCTTTCGCCCTTCGAAGCGGACAAGTCAGAACATATGTTCCATTCCCTTGCGTTAAAGATAATTTTGTGTTCTTCAGCAGCGTTTGTATTTTTTTCTAATTCGCTCATTGTTGTTTCCTCCTTTAATAAGGTAAATATATATTAAGCAAAACATTATTATTTTGCCTTTTCAGCAACTTCCTTAATGAGTTTTGCAATGATGTCCTCAACAGGTACATCAGGCATCTCGCCTTCTTTTCTGGAACGTACAGTAACTGTATTGTTTTCCATTTCCTTGTCACCAATAACGAATGTATATGGAATTCTTTCAAGTCTTGAAGCCTTAATCTTAGGACCGATATTGTCATCTCTCTTATCAACAGTAACTCTCATGCCATATGCTGAAAGCTTATCTGCAATGCTCTGTGCATATTCATTATGCTGCTGGCCGATAGGAAGAATTCTTACCTGTTCAGGTGCAAGCCAAAGCGGCAGTACTCCTGCAAAACGTTCGATAAGATAAGCAAGCGTTCTTTCGTAACATCCGAGAGATGTTCTGTGAATGATATAAGGGAGTTTCTTCTGACCATCCTTATCTATATAGTACATGCCGAATTTTTCAGCAAGAAGCATGTCAATCTGAATAGTTACTATTGTGTCTTCCTTACCGAAAACATTTTTGTACTGGATATCAAGCTTAGGACCATAGAATGCGGCCTCATCAATACCCACTTCATATTCAACACCAAGTTTGTCGAGAATCTCACCCATTACCCTCTGAGCTTCTTCCCACTGTTCCTTGGTTCCTTCGTATTTGTTCTTAGGATTTTCCGGATTCCACTGTGAGAACCGGAATGTACAGTCCTCAAGAAGACCTACTGTATCAAGAACATATTTTGCAAGTTCAAGACAGCCTTTGAATTCTTCTTCAAGCTGATCAGGCCTTAATATATAGTGTCCCTCAGAAATAGTGAACTGACGAACACGTATAAGTCCATGCATCTCACCGCTGTCTTCATTTCTGAAAAGTGTTGATGTTTCAGTAAGACGCATAGGGAGATCCCTGTATGAACGCTGACGATTAAGATAAACCTGATACTGGAACGGACATGTCATAGGACGAAGTGCAAAACATTCTTTTGTTTCATCATTCGGATCACCAAGAACAAACATACCGTCAAGATAATGATCCCAGTGTCCCGAGATTCTGTAAAGATCTCTCTTGGCCATGAGAGGTGTTTTGGTAAGGAGACATCCTCGCTTCTGTTCCTCGTCTTCAATCCATCTCTGGAGAAGCTGAATAACTCTTGCTCCCTTAGGAAGAAGAACAGGAAGTCCCTGACCTACATAATCAACTGTTGTAAAATATTCGAGTTCACGTCCGAGTTTATTGTGATCGCGAAGCTTTGCTTCTTCAAGTTTTTTAAGATGTTCTTCAAGCTCTGAAGCCTTAGGAAAAGCAACTGCATACACTCTTGTGAGCATCTTGTTCTTTTCATTTCCTCTCCAGTAAGCACCTGTACATGAAAGAAGCTTAAATGCCTTTACACCTGAAGTTGAAAGAAGATGAGGACCGGCACAAAGATCAGTAAAGTCTCCCTGCTTATAGAACGAGATTGGTTCGCCCTTGTCAGCATGCTCTTCACAGAGTTCAACCTTATACGGTTCACCCTGTTCCTTAAGATATGATATTGCATCTGAAGGCTGCATCTCAAACTGTTCAAGCTTTATGCCTTCCTTGACAATTTTTTTCATCTCTGCTTCTATCTTAAGAAGTTCATCAGCTGAAAACGGCTTTTCAACATCAAAATCATAATAGAAGCCTGTATCTATAGCAGGTCCTATAGCAAGCTTTGCTTCCGGATACAGACGCTTAACAGCCTGTGCCAGAATGTGTGAGGCAGTATGCCAGAAAGTTTTCTTACCGTCTATTGAATCAAAAGTCATTACTTCAAACTCACAGTCTGTATCAACAATGGTTCTGATATCCTTTACCTCACCATTGATTTTCACACAGCATGCAGCCTTAAGAAGTCCGGCACCAATGCCCTTAACGATATCAGCAGCTGACTGTCCGCTTTCAACTTCTCTGATACTGCCGTCTTTTAACGTAAGTTTTACCATAGTTTTCATATCCTTTCAAAATAAAATAATAAAACCCCTTAAGAAAGACCTGTCTTCCTTAAGGGGCATAATAATGCGGTTCCACCCTTTTTTCCGGAAAAATACTCAACATATAACAAAATATCTTTCCTCTCTTAAGTTCCTGTAACGGAGAACACCCGGCGTTTATTAGACGCACTCAGAGGACGGTATCCCTGCTATATGATTATGAGTTTTATTTCAGCCGGCGTAAAACTCTCTCTGTAAAAATCAATGTAATAACAAGACTTTCCTCGTCGCAGTTTTAATAAGTTATATTATCATTATACCCTAAAAAAATAAAATGTCAATAGCTAACGGGAAATATATCACATATATCAGTATCTCATCCGTCTTCAAAGAAATTTACTCATTATAATGACAAATAATAGTCTTGACAATTACTCCAAAAAGAGATACAATAGAAGTATTGCATTTATTTATTTTTTCAGATGCATAAAAAACATTTAATGCTGAAAACAGCAATTTATTAAACGCTCTTGTTCAGTCAAAATATATTATTTTATCCTGTCAGATCTACATAATTTAACTTTAAAATACAGTTTTTATATAAAATATTTATATCGTTTATTTAATTTATATATATCTTTATTTTGGAAAATTATATCCCTGAAGTTTAAAAACTTAATAATTTTTGACTGTCTAACAGGTAGGCGTATGAAAAAATCAATATCTACCGTTGAAAGGAGGAATTAATTTTCCATGAGTACAGCTATAACAATAGTTATTGCTATTCTTTCTCTCGCAGTTGGTGCTGGTGTTTCAGGATATGTCTTCTTCAAAAAAGGCATTGCATACAGACAGCAGCAGGCTGAAGCAACAATTGGTTCAGCTGAGCAGGAAGCGGAGAGAATCAAAAAAGAAGCAGGCAAATTAATCGAAAGTGCTAAAGTTGAATGTGAAAACCGTAAAAAATCAGCACTTGTCGAAGCAAAAGATGAGATTTACAAAATTAAGTCTGAAGCAGATAAAGAGATCAAGGAAAGACGAAATGAGATATCACGTCAGGAAAGACGAATTCAGCAGAAAGAGGAAAACCTTGACAAGAAGAACGATAATCTTGAAAAGAAAGAAGAAATTCTTCAGAACAAGATAAAAGCTGCAGATGAAAAGCTTGCTGAAGCTGAATCAATTAAAAAGAGTCAGATGGATATCCTCGAAAAGATCTCTGAATTCACAAGAGAACAGGCTAAGGATTACATCATATCGCAGCTTGAAACCGAACTCGTTCATGAAAAGGCACTTAAGATTTCTGCTTATGAACAGCAAATTAAGGATGCATGTGACGAAAAAGCAAGAAACTATATTTCTCTCGCAATCGCCAAATGCGCCGCTGATCAGGTTTCAGAGTCATCCATCTCAGTCGTTGCACTTCCTAATGATGAGATGAAGGGACGCATAATCGGACGTGAAGGACGAAATATCCGAACACTCGAAACACTTACAGGTGTAGACCTCATTATTGACGATACCCCAGAGGCTATAACACTTTCATGTTTTGATCAGGTTCGTCGTGAAGTGGCAAGAATTGCTCTTGAAAAACTCATTGCTGACGGACGTATTCATCCTACAAGGATCGAAGAAATGGTTGATAAGGCCCGCCGCGAGGTTGAGCACAAGATCAAGCAGGAAGGTGAACGAGCTATACTTGAAACAAACGTTCACAATATTAACCATGAACTTGTAAAACTTATCGGTCGTCTCCGATTCCGTACAAGCTACCGTCAGAACGTTCTCAATCACTCCATAGAAGTTGCCCAGTTGTCCGGCATACTTGCTTCAGAACTGGGAGTGGACGCAAACATTGCAAGACGCGCAGGACTTCTCCATGATATTGGTAAAGCCCTTACATCAGAAATTGAAGGTTCACATGTTCAGATTGGCGTGGATGTGTGTAAAAAATACAAAGAAAGCGCTGAGGTTATCCACGCTGTAGAAGCACACCACAATGACGTTGAACCTCAGACAGTAATTGCGTGCATTGTACAGGCAGCTGACGCAATCTCTGCAGCAAGACCTGCTGCAAGATGTGAAAACTATGAAAGCTATATTAAGCGTCTTGAAAAACTCGAAGAGATATGTTCTTCATACGAAGGAGTTGAAAAATGCTTTGCCGTTCAGGCTGGACGAGAAGTCAGAATTATGGTACTTCCGGAAATCATCAATGATGAGAAGATGGTCCTCGTTGCAAGAGATATCGTTAAACGCATTGAAGACGAAATGGAATATCCGGGACAGATCAAGGTTCATCTCATTCGTGAAAGCAGAACAATCGAATACGCAAAATAATCCTGTACTTTACCCTACTCCAGTTCGAGTAGGGTAAATCTGTTTTAAAACAAATTCGAAAGGAAAATCTATATGTCAGAAAAAGCTTCAAAATCACATAAGACTATTTTTGGGACAACCGAAAAATCAAACTTTATCCTTAATATGACAAATGAACAGTTTAACAAATTCGCCTCAATCTCATTTTCAATAGGTTTCATACTGATTTTTATTTTTTCAGCAATAGCTGAGATTCTTTCACATCAGGAAATATCAGAAAAAAATTACGACTGGAGAATACTTCCTTCTATACCTCTTGCTGTCACAGGGTTAATAGGAATAAGCGTTTTTATAATAGCACTTATCAAACAGACTCTTGGCAAAAAACAGATTATCGCCTCAATACTGGTACTGCTCCTGACTGTCTTTATGTACATATCCTACATCAATGCTGTTACCGCATCTTCTGATTACTCTGCATTCTTAGGAAACAGATATGGCAGATACGAAGGTTTCATGGTTCTTCTCTGCTACCTGTTCATATTTCTCGGAAGTATGTCAATAAATAAAAGCGGTACTGTAAACAGTATTTTCAAGGTTTTTACAGTCATAATGGCGATTGAATGTATATGGGCTGTGCTCCAGTTCATACCTTCTTTTCCAAACAGATATTACCGCATACCTTATCTTCTGAAAAATCCGGTTCTTCCAAGCGGTACTGCAGGAAGTCCTGTTTTTCTTGCAACTCTGCTTTCAATAGGCCTTGCCATATCCGTATACGGAGCTTTGTATTCTGAAAAATCAAGATTTTCCGTATTATATTCAATTGCTATATTACCTGTTTCGTTTTTCCTGGTAAAGACCCAGTGTATAATAGGTTTTGTAAGTGCAGCTATAATAGTTGTATTCGTCCTTGTGACTTTTACCAGAAACAAAAATAAAAAAAAGCTAAGTTCCACACCTGTTATAATGATGTTTACAGGTATAATTGCAGCCGCTGCATTCATTTTTATTAAGGGATTTAATATACTTGATGGTGAAATAATATGGCATGACGGCTGCGGAAGACTTGGAGCATTCGGCCAGTACACTTCAACTCTGGAAAACAGTTTCGATATACATAACCCTGTTGAAACATATTCATTCATGTGGACAAAAGCTATTGAATATATAAAACAATTCCCTGTCACCGGTATAGGTCCGGATGCTTTCCTCATTCCTCAAAGCAGAATCGCTATTAATAGAACTGCTCTTTCTTTTGACCGTCCATATAATGAATATCTCTACTATGCTGCAACACTTGGTATCCCTGCCGCTGTTTCATTTGCATCATTACTTATTTATTCAGCTGTAAACGGGATAAAATCATTTTTCTCAAACAAAAACTGGATTTCATATGCTGCTTTGACTTCTGCTGTAACCTATATTGTTACAAGTGTAATTACAAACTCTACAGCGACAGTTACTCCTTTCGTATGGTTTCTGCTTGGAATATGCTGCTGCACATTCACAACCGAAAAGGAATAAAAACTTTTATATCAAACAAGCTATAAGCACAGTTTTTATATACTGTTACCGTTGATTTTTGTTTAACTTTATGATATAATATTATTTGTTAAACACTATTCGTCATTCGGGCGTAAATAAGGGGGATTTTTTCATGAAGTTTCGAATACTCATTCATTCAAGACACGCATCGGTTATAAGTGATTTTTTCAGACAAACAGCTAATTATTTTGACTGTCTGAGCACATCAGAGTGTCTTGATGATATAGCTAATCATTTCAAACTTTTCAGACCGGAAGCCTACATATGCTTCTGTGAAGGTGCAGTATGCGGGCCCATAATAACACAGATGCGAGCACTAAGAAGCAGCCATGCTTTCAGCTCTGTTCCGATAATAGTTATAGGAGATGAAACGGCATGCAACATGCTTGAGAGACTTCCGCAAAAACCGGATCTTATAATCAGGACACCGGTTTCCCCGGAAAAGATGATTTCTGATATAGTTAATTTAATCAGGAACAGGCAGACCTCATCTGCACCATCGCAGCAAACCATTCCTCTAAAACCTGCTCCGAAGCCAATACCTGTAACTCCGGTCAGGCCGGTTCAACCAGTTCAGCAGACTCCTCCTGAAGTCAAAACAGAAGAAACAAATCAGACTGAACCTGCAAAAGAACCGGAAAAGCCTGCAGTATCCCAGACCAAGAGTCAGGCAGTAATCGATAAAGTTCCTAAAAACAACAAAAACACAATACTTGTTATTGATGATGACCGCAGTATCCTTCGGCTTATAAAAAGCGCTGCCGGAGAAACATTTAATGTAACAACCATGCTTAATGGTGATCTTCTCGACAAATTTTTTGAAAACAGAACCGTTGACCTGATACTCCTCGACTATGAAATGCCGGGAGAAAACGGTCCGGATGTATTCAAAAGACTTCGTGCAATGCCTAATGTTCAGGATACACCAATAGTTTTTCTCACCGGTGTTTCAGACAGAAAAAAAATACAGGAAGTTTTGTCTCTCAAACCTCAGGGGTATGTCCTTAAACCTATCAATATGGACAAACTTTTCTCTACAATATATGGATTATTAAGATGATAACGGAAGGGGATTATTTAAATGGATGAAGAAATGTATCTTACTGACCTTATAGAAGTTGATATATTGCAAAAGATTCAGGATTCATTTTCTGAAATGTCAGGAATGGCTGCAGTTATTACTGATGACTGCGGCATTTCCGTAACCAATGGCTCGAATTTTACTGACTTCTGCGCCAGCTTAACCAGAATCTCATCTGAAGGCAGAAGCAGATGCGAAAACTGTGACAAATGCGGTGCCGAGATGGCAATGCAAAACGGAAAAGCATGCCCTTATTTCTGTCATGCCGGACTGATCGAATTCGCAGCACCTATTACTGCAAACGGCAGAATGGTCGGAAGTTTCGTTGGCGGTCAGGTTCTTTCAGAAGCCCCTGATCTTGATAAATTTTCTGAAACAGCAGTCGAGCTCGGCATTGATCCTGAAGACTATACACATGCTGTAAAAAAAGTTAAAATTCTTAGCCAGGAGCAAATAGATAAAGCCGCCAAGGTTCTTAATACCATGGCGGAAATTCTCTCAACAATTGCCGGAAACAGCTACAACATGCATGTGAACAATGCAGAAATTGAAAAAAGTGCAAAGCTCAAATCAGACTTTCTTGCAAACATGAGTCATGAAATAAGAACACCTATGAACGCTGTTCTTGGTATGGCTGAAATGGCCCTTCGAGAGGAAATGACTCCAACCGCACGAGATTATCTGCATCAGATACGTGCATCAGGCAAAAATCTCCTGACTATTATAAACGATATTCTTGACTTCTCAAAGATTGAATCAGGTAAGATGGAAATTATAGAAGTCCCTTACGAACCTCTCTCAATGATTAACGATATTTCAAGTATGATTAACAGTCGTATAGGTGACAAAAATATTGAATTTACCGTTGATGCACCACCTGATATTCCCCACAAACTTTTCGGTGACAATATACGAATTCAGCAGATTATTATCAATCTCCTTACTAACGCTATAAAATTTACTAAACAGGGTCAGGTTCAGCTCAAGTTAAAATGCAAGAAAAAAGATGATGACAATATTATTCTCAAAGTTTTTGTAAGTGATACCGGAAGCGGCATCAAGGAAGAAAATCTGGGAAAAATTTTCGAATCTTTCCAGCAGGTTGACAGTAAACGAAACAGAAATATCGAAGGAACCGGCCTTGGGCTTGCCATCACACAGCAGCTGCTTGCACTCATGGGTGGATTTATCGACGTTGAAAGTGAATACAATGTAGGAAGTGTATTTGCAATACTTATTCCTCAGAAAATTGTCAGCCATGAGTCTTCTGTCCCAAAAGCAGACAAACCGCTTTCAGCAGCTGTTATTGTTCAAAATATGTATGTGTGCGCGCAGCTTGTAAAAGATCTTTCCCGTCTTAACACAACATACCTTGTAATGCAAAAAGAAAATTACGTTGATGCACTGGATTTTGACTTCCTTTTTGTCGAAGAAAATCTCTTTACAAAAGAAATGCAGGAATTTGTAACACAGAATCCAAAACTTCAGTGTATAGTAATTGAAAATAGAAAGAGTCTGAAACGTTTCAACGTTGTAAATATACGTACAATAAGAAAGCCAATATACGTACTTTCGCTTTACTCCATTATGGGTATCGGAGAAGACTATGCTGCATTCTCTGACTTCGAGGGTGATGACTTTCCGTTTACTGCGCCTGATGCAAATATTCTTATCGTTGATGACAACACAATCAACCTTACTGTAGCTGAAGGTCTTCTTGAACCGCTTAATATGAAGATTGATACAGCAACTGGTGCAAAAGATGCTATAAGCAAGATAAAGAAAAATAATTACGATCTTATCTTCATGGATCATATGATGCCGGAAATAGACGGCGTCGAAGCCACACATATGATAAGAACTACCTTCCCTGATTACGAAGATACCCCTATTATTGCACTTACTGCGAATGCCGTGGCAAATGCAAAGGAAATGTTCCTGAGTGAAGGTATGAACGACTTTGTAGCAAAGCCTATAGAGATAAAAGACATTGTTTCAAAACTCAAAAAATGGCTGCCTCATGAAAAAATAATTGCAGTTGAATCTCAAACCGATGAAGTTACTGAAGATATTCCAATAAACGGTCCGTTCTTCAAAGAAGTGGAAGTTGAAGATGTAAATTATCAGCCAGTCGATGAACCAGACATAACTCCGGAGGAACCTGTTAAACAACCAGAAATAAATCATAGCGTTATCTATAATTCAATACCTCATCCTTCTGAATTAAACTCCGCAAGTTCCCATGTAGAATCAGCTCCGGCTCCGACTCCAGCTCCGGCTCCGGCTCCGGCCGCAAAAAAAGGTCCACTTGAAATAGAAGGACTTAATGTAAAACTTGCACTTTCTCTGCTTGGAACCGAAAAACTATTCATGACAGTTCTTAAACAGTACTTCTGTTCTATAGAACAAAAAGCAAGATCAATTGAAAATCACTACAACAACGAAGACTGGAAAAACTACACTATAGAAGTCCATGCTCTCAAGAGTACATCAAAACAGATTGGAGCAGAACATGTTTCGGTTGTTGCTGCTGAAATGGAACGTGCCGGTAACGAAGGAAACATAGAACTTATTCGTCAGCAGACAGCACCTATGCTTGAAGAATACCGAAGCTACAAAGCCTCTCTGAGATACCTGTTCCCTGATGTACCGAACGATGATGAAGAAAAAGAAGCTGACTTCTCTCAGATAGCTGAAATGCTTGACAAACTTTCTGAAGCAATAGAAAACTTTGATTCTCTCCAGATGGATGAAATAGTTGATGAACTTGGCAAATATAAGCTTAGCGGTGATCATGAAAAATATTTTACAGATCTCAAAGAAGCTGTTTCATCATCTGACCTCGATACATGTTCTTCTGTGATTGCATCGTGGAAAACAATTCTCAATTAAATTTTACAGAAAAAATCTCCTCAAAAAGATATTTTAAATCTTTTTGAGGAGATTTTTTTTATTTTGTATTTTCTATATTCCACTTAAAATTGCACAATTTTTTTGCTCTTGTTCCATCAAGAACATTATTGTTAAAGAAAGTGTCCATATCATTGTAACGGTAATTTGTCTTAATATCGTTTCTGTTTTTAAGTTTTCCGAGTTTGCTCTTCACCACGTCAATACCAACATTTCTCTGAAGTACCGGTCCGTATGTCTTACGTTCCCTTGCATATTTTATTATTTCTCTTGCTGAACATATATCATTGTCGGCAATATTGTAAAAACCTGTGTACTTCTTATCATCTGCGTACTTTACAAAGCACATGATAAATTCAACGAGGTTATGCAGACAGCAAAACTGAAAACCATAGTCCCCCGAGTAATATACAAACAAACCGCCGGTATCCGGATCGAGAATCTTACTGAGAAGATTGTCTGAAAAATCACTTGTGTAAATAGGAGCAACCCTTAAAGCGGCACCAATAATGTTGTTGTCATTTTTTATTGATTCGGCAAGTTTTATCTCCGCTGCCCGTTTTAACCTGGCATAATTTGATACAATCTTAAGTTTGTCTGTTTCTCTTATCGGCTCCCTCGTTTTAGGGAAATCATATACCTGACTCGTACTGATAAGAATAAGTTGTTTTACTCCTGATGATACCGAAAGTGTATAAATATAATCATCATAAATCGCACTGTTCTTAATATCATCCTCGGTTATATTATCCCCTATATCGTTGTCAGCCGTACATGCGCAATGTACCACAACTTCAATATTTTCACTTTTGAAAAGATTTTCAAAAACAGCTCTGTCTCTTGGTCCTGCCAGAACAAATCTGTAACCTTCTTTTCCTTCATTATAGTCATCGGGATGTACATCCGTACCTATAACTGTGTTTTCTCTTTTGAGAAGACCCGAACATATTTTTTTACCTACAAGTCCACACGCACCCGTAATTAATATTTTAGCCATTCTCACATTCCCCTCCCTTGGTTATTGATATTCTTGTTGGTCTGGAGTATAATTATAGTAAACATAAAACAGGCGCTTTATGTTTACTGCAATTTAGTTGATAAAAAAATTTACTATTCAACTGTTATTATATCATACAGGAAAAACAAAATCAATATATTTGTAAAAAATAAAATATTATGCACAAAAAGAAAGGCTTGATTATGAACAATTTTATAGCAAGATCCGGCGGAAAAAGATATCTTACTCAAAATGATTATCTAAGAAACAGATTTGGCGGAAAAGTAATAAAACTCTCACTAAATGCAGGCCTTTCCTGTCCGAATCGTGATGGTTCAAAAGGATTTGGAGGATGCACCTACTGTTCGTCTGAACTAAGCGGAGATTTTTCAGGAAATAAAAAGTTATCCATCACAGATCAAATGACAGAACAGATAACCCTCCTGTCTGAAAAATGGAAAAGTTCCATGTTTATTCCTTACTTTCAGGCTGGTTCAAACACCTACGGGGAAATCAGTAAACTTTCTGATATGTTCGAAGAAGCACTTTCATTTCCCGATACTGTAGGTCTTACCATTGCAACCAGAGCTGACTGTATATCTGATGATATACTTGGGCTTCTGAAAAAGCTGTCAGACAAAACATATCTTACAGTTGAACTCGGTTTGCAGACAATACACGATATAACTGCTGAAAAAATAAACCGCTGTCATAAATATAATGAATTTCTTGAAACTTACTACAGACTGCAAAAATGTAAAATAAACACATGCATCCACATAATAAACGGTCTGCCGGGAGAAGATATCCCAATGATGATGCAAACGGCAGAAGAAGTAAGCAGAATTAAACCACACAGCTTAAAAATACATATGCTGCATATAATAAAAAATACCACTCTTGCCAGCGAATATAAAAATAATCCGTTTTACATTATGGAAAAGGAAGAATACATAAAATTAGTATGCGACCAGATTGAAATAATGCATCCGGAAATAATAATAGAACGTGTGACCGGTGACGGCAGGAAGTCAGAATTAATTGCCCCACTATGGACATGTGATAAAAAATCTGTTATAAACGGTATCGACAATGAATTCAGAAGACGTAATTCCTTTCAGGGAAAAAAATACAAGAGCAGTCTGTAAGGCTGCTCTTTCTTTGTTTAGTTTATTCCATTATTGGCATCTTCAAGGAGAGCATCGATAACACTATAACATGCTCCAACCTTTTCAGCCCATGAAGTTCCGCCCTGAAGTGAGCCTCTGATACCAGTTTCCGCACTATCAAGCGTATCTCCAACATCAGAACTTACACCCATATAAAAATCAAATATAGGATTTTCCTGAGCCATTTCCGTTAGCTTATCTCTCATCTCAACCATATCAGGAGTCCAGCCGTATGTCTTAAGAAGAAGTTCGTCGCCTATATTCTGTAGTCCTTCATTCAGAAGAATTGCCCTCTTACAGTCAGCAAATTTTGCTACACCCTCTGGATTCCGGGCACCTGACACTATCATGTATCCTTCAACTGTTGCAGGAATATAGTATTTGTCTGCCTTCGGATCTTTAGGCATCGGAACAAAGAACGCATCTTTTCCGAGTGTTTTCTGCCACACTTCAGGCTTATCATATATTTTCCACAGTCCGCAAGGATAGAAAAGTTCCTTTCCCTCACCTATAAACGAAGGCATCTCCTTCCAGTCGAACTGTTCCTTATCTATTACGCATCCGTCTTTATAAAGTTCAGCCATAAAATTCTGGACACGTTCGATTGCCGGATCCTTGAGGTTATTTACAAGCTTTCCGTTTTCAAGACCAATATACGGAACTCCGGTAGTAAGCGAAAGTGCCGCCTCTGTCCAGAATCCGTCTATACCGTAAAGACCGTTTTCAGGATCAACGAAATCATCAAGAATCTTCTTGAATGTATCCCAGTTCCAGTTTCCGCTTTCAAAAAGCTCCTTCGGGTCATCAAGTCCATATTCATCTATTGTTTTCCTGTTATAAAATACTACCGTGTTTCCGCCGCTTAAGTCAGTACAAATCACATAATGCTTTCCGTTCCATAAAAACATGTCATTTGCCTGCTTAACATCTTTCCACAGTTCTGAATCAAAATCTATGTAATCGTCAACCGGCTGAAACATTGATTTTATCGCGCCTTTAGGGAATACATCAGAGTCACCGGCAGGAAAGAAGTCTATCCCTTCATCGCCGTTTATCGCTGTAGCAAGTTTTTCATATCTTACGTCCCAGTCTATAATTGTTTCTTCAATATTTCCGCCATACCTTTCCTGAAAAACAACAAGATCTGCATGTCTGTCTGTGGAAAATCCCCAGTTTGCCATCCATTTTATTGTTTTATTCTCAAGTTCACCGGTAAGTCTCTCGTCTTTCGCCGAAATCGATGCAAGTTCTTCGCGTGTCGCAGAGTCAAGGTTATCCACTTTTTCGGTTTCACCCTTACTGCACGAAGCAGATGAAGCTGCAATCATTACTGCAGCAGCTGCAATAATAAATCTCTTAACTTTTTTCATACGCTTTTTCCTTTCATAATCAGACCATACAAAACACCAGCAGTTTATGGTATTTTCTCTGATATCTGAAAATCCTAAATTTTTATTTACTCAAACCTGATATATAAAGTTAACAAAAAAAATTTATTAACTTTTATACAATATACATGAATTAATCGTCGGGAACAAATATGCAGGCAAATAAATTTATCATAGTGAAAATTAAATCTATATCTGACATTCACAATAATATTCTCTGCTACTCCGTCACATGTTCAATTCCCTGATAAATCATTGTTTTCACATGCGAATCTGCCAGAGAGTAAAACACAGCCTTTCCATCGCGTCTGTATTTTACCAGACGTGACTGTTTTAAAACCCTGAGCTGATGAGATATCGCTGACTGCTGCATCCCCAGAATCTGTGCGATATCGCAAACACACATTTCCTTTTCAAGCAGAAGATGAAGTATCTTCACCCTCGTTGCATCTCCAAAAACTTTAAACAGTTCTGCAACTTCAACAAGAACATCTTCTGATGAGGTAATACTGTCCGGTACACATGTATGACAGTCTTTTTTATCCATAATATTCTCCTGTTTATCTATGTTAAAGCGTTTTTAATAACACGTTTAACTTTATTTTTCTTATTCTCATAAAGAATCTTATCGGCTTTTGACATAAGCTGATCTATTGATTCTTTATCGTAGATATCAAAAAGATATACACCCATACTGACTCCCACATTGTACGGTTTATCACTTTTCTGATTAAAATCCTCTGTGAAACTCTCTATGCGTCTGCATATTATATCCATCTGTCTCTGATCTATATCCATGATAAAAGCTACAAATTCATCACCGCCGATACGTCCGACTATATCTGTAGTTCTAAGATTACTAACCAGTGCTTCAGCTACTTTCTTGATGGCAAAATCGCCCTCTTTATGTCCAAATGTATCATTAATAATCTTCAGACAATCCAGATCTGCAAAGAGAATAGCGCAACTCAGATGTGACATGCAGCTTGAACGCAGATTATACTCTGACTTAGTAATAAACCCTCTTCGGTTATATAGTCCGGTAAGCTGATCGGAAACTGATTCTGCGCTAAGAATCTCATTGGTCTTTTTTACCTTTTCAAGTGCACCTTCAAGCTGATTCATAAACTTGGTAAGTTTTATGGCTGTACAAACCTGTTTTGAAATATTCAGCGTTTCAGATATACGGTTAATATCTGTCTCGATAAGCATTACACCATACTGTTCTTCGTTAAAGTAAAGTGTAAGAAGAACCTGTGTCCGCCGTATTGGTTTTGAGATAAATTTATTAGTAAGAATACTGTCAAACCTCATTCTCTGATCTCTGGCATTAGGAACACAGAACCTGCCGTTGTCAGAAAATGCTTTAAGATAAACATGATGTGGTCTGTGCCATTCGGAAAGATTCTTTGAAACAGTCGACTCGTCTGAAACCAGGAATGAATTATGATATATATACACAAAACAACTTTTGAGATTCATATAGTCCATATCCTTTATCATAAGGCCGAAACATTTATCTTCATTTTTTCCTGTAGCCATCATATCATCGACGATTCTGGAAAAAACAAATCTGTCAGAAATCATTTGCTGTTCAACATCATGAGCCTGTTCTGCATAGTGCAGACTGACATTTTTATATATATTTTCAAACGCCATATAAACCATTATTTTCTTCTGATCATCGGCGTTTTCAAGCGCAACATTTTTCAGTAAATTTAACATTGTCTGAAGACAGTTTATCGTAAAGAATCCCACATTTGCCTGTGAAACGAGTGATGAAACAAGAGTTCCTGTCTCTCCGGGACCAAAACCGTTTCCAACAATGAGCCTGTCATATATGGTACCCATAAACTCTTTCATATCATTAATCTGTTTTTGCGGAATGATATCCAGAGCTGATTTTCTCACCGTAAACTGTTTTATATTTTCTATTAATTCGTCCTTGGGTACTCCGGAATGAATGCCCTTTGTCTCTTCTGCAAAAACAGTTTCTGAATCACATCCGCATGACTGTCTGGTTATGAGTGACGTCTTTACATATTCTCTGCCCATAACACCGGTTCTGTAATATCGTTCTGCCCATTCTACAGCCTGATAGCCCATAGTCATAATGTAGGACTTAACTGTAGTAAGAGGTGGATCCATTACATTGGCAAATGCCGCATCATCATATCCTGTAACAAGAATATCCCTGCCTATCTTAAGGCCTCTCTTTTCACAGCATTTTTTTACTGCTAAAACCATGCTGTCATTTGCACAGCATATAGCCTCCGGCATATTATCAGGATTTCTGTCAAACAGCAAATTAACACTATCATAGCAGTAATCTGTAAAATCACCGTAAGAAACGTATTCTTCGCAATATTCTATGTTATGCTCGGCCAGAACTTTCTTATAAACCTGGAGTCTGCCGTCAGCGATAAGATGATCTTTGGGACCGCTTAAAAAAGCTATCTTTTTCTTGTTGTGACACACTATTATGTGCTCAATGGCTTCTCTGAGGCCATCGAGATTAAACACTATACTCGGATATCCTTCTATCTCGGACTCCATTACTATTACCTTAATACCTGAATACTGTGACAAAAACTGCATTATCTCATCGTTATCAAGGAAAAATCCAACAGTACCTATCGATACAAGAAGCACATCAATATTGTTTGATGTAACATACGAATATAATACATTATGCTGATACTCAAATCTGTTTATCTCTATATTATCCCAGCATGCATTAAGTTCTCTTCCCGGAACAATAAGGAGATTTACATCAAGTTCTTCTGCCGCAATTGCTGCTCCCTTACAGAGCAAAGTTGAATAGTCATTCTGTATACTGTTAATCAGAATACCGACATTTATTCTGGTTGTCCCCTTCATTTGTTCCACCTTCTTTTATATCAAAACTTTAGTTTTATTACTGAATATACCACATATTCATAATACATTATAAATACTCTCTTGTCAAGTTTTATAATGCATATTTCACAAGAATTTCTGTTTATTATAGCTCCAATTTTCGGTTTTAGTCTATTTTATATAAAAAATCTTCTTTATTCAGTATCTAATAATTCCGGATTATTTCTTATATAGTGAAACAGATACTGCTGTGCGATTCCTTCATATCCTCTGGTACATTCAGGCATTCCATCAGGATAAAAACTTTCCATAACACGCTTAATCCATACATCTACAGGATATGCCTCCGTTCTGTGCATACCAAAAAGCAAAACACAGTCAGCAACTTTAGGTCCTACTCCTTTTATCGTCATAAGCGCCTTTTTAGCCTCCTCATACGGAAGTTTTTTTATTGTATCAAGGTCTGCCTGCCCCGATGAAGTTTTCTGAGCTGCGTCAACAATATATTTTGCCCTGAATCCTGAACGGAGATATGAAAGTGATTCCACAGTTTCATCTGCAAGATCTTCACATCCTGGAAATCCACAGTATTTTTCACACAAACGTGAAATAATTCCTTTTATTCGCGGAATATTGTTATTCTGTGATATGATAAAGGAACAGAGTGTTTCCCATGCATCCTGCCTTAGAAGCCTTATTCCCGGAGCAAATCTGCACGCTGCTGACAAAGTTTCATCCTCTGAAAACCTGTTTTTCAATTCACTGTAATCTGTATCAAGGTCAAAGTAATCCTTCCATATATCAAGAAATTCTCCTTCCTGTACATTATGAAGAAGAAAACAGTCTTCTTCAGTTTTCGATATTTTTAAAAAATTATTCAGAAAGTACCCTTCAAATGATCCGTCTGCATTTTCTGTCCACCGGAATGCCTGACCGCAGTCGAGAGTTTCTGAAAGATCAAAATCCTGTTGAAAAAGAAGGATTCCTTCTTTCGTTTTTTTATAATCCATACTATAAACGCCGTTACTGAAAACTTATAAAAAGATATAACAGCTAAATTAAAAGATATAAATATTATAACTTTTATGTTTCATTCCTTTTTCATTGTGTCCGATTTTGCTTAAGAAGCTACTCTCGTTTGGTGTAACACTCCAAAGGCTTAAATTCCCGACTAACGTATCGGTACATATTAACAGTATTTGTTTTGACTATACTGTTAATTTTTTGTATCGTTTTAAATTCACACTTGCCTGATAGTCTCTGTCCATTACATTTCCACATTCATCACAGATGTATGTTCTGTCTTTTAGTTTTAAATCCTTTTTGATATTTCCACAACAGGAACACATCTTACTTGATGGATAATATCTGTCTGCTGTTATAAACTCAATATTATGCCAGTTACATTTATACTGTAGCTGTCTGTAAAATTCGTAAAAGCACTGTTCCTGTACAGCTTTGGCTAAGTGTCTGTTCTTCATCATTCCCTTTACATTTAAATCCTCTAAAACTATAAACTTTGGTTTTCGACTTATAATCTCTGACGTTACATAATGTAAATAGCTATGACGAATATTTGTTAATCGGTGATTCATCTTCAAAAGCCGTTTTTCACTCTTCAGGATATTCTTAGTTTTACAGTAACGTACCCCCTTTCTGTTTTTATTATATTTTCTTGATATTTTACGCTGTAATCTGCGTTTTTTCTTTTTCAGCTTCCTTACAGCTTTGGTTTTATTAATATTGCTGTAAGTACAATTGTCAGAGCATATTGCCAGGTCTTTTATACCTGTATCAATGCCTATACCCTCATTTAATGGCTTTTCTGTACTTCCTGAACATTCTATGCCTACTGAAATCCACCAGTTTAAGCCGTCAAATGTTACTCTGGGATTTGAATACTTTACATTTACAGGAATTTTATTCTTCTCTGCAAGCTTCACAGCATTAAACTTTTGCTTGCTTTTCTTCCTGCTTTCTGTCAGCTTTTCAAGTATTACATGAGTTTCTGTAAATTTTATCTTGCTTGTATCTGCATAAAAACCGGGCTTTGACTTCCTTTTACTTTTGAATTTCGGATATTTTGCAATACCACTGAAAAAGTTTTTATAGGCTGTGCAGGCATCTTTTACAGCTTGCTTTGCAATATTGTTACTATAATGATTAAGCCATCCAAACTTATCATTACTTGTTTTCAAATGTGTCAGAATTTTTCTTAAATCACAATCCGACAAAAAGTCATTTCCTATTTCATAGTTCATCTGCTGATAACCTATTGCCCAGTTATATGCAAATCTTGCTGTTCCTGCACATTCAAACAGTTTGGTTCTTTGCTTGTTATTCGGGCAGAGCATTACTTTAATTGTTTTAATCATTTTCAGTAAGCTCCTTTATCATCTTTTTAGCTTTATTTGCTCCTTTCCCTTGCAGTTTACAACTAAATTCTGTAATAATCTGCACTAAATCTTCAACAAGTTCCCCTTGTTCTGTTTTTTCCGTTGTATCTGCAATTTCTATTTCACAGTCATATAAATCCGCTAAATATTCTATCAGTTCAAAACCAAATCGTGTTAATCTGTCCTTATAAAGAACTACAACTTTTGATATGCTTCTGTTTGCCATTCCTTTTATTAATTCCTGCAAACCTTTCCGTTTGTAATTTATTCCTGAACCTATATCCGATATTATTTCAAAAGGCTTACCTTGTGCAAGAAGATACGTCTGCATATTGATAATTTGTCTTTCCAGATCATCCTTTTGCTTATTTGAATTTACCCTGCAATAACCTACTGTTTTTCCTTCCTTTTTCACAGGCTTATTTAATAGTTGGTTTAAATCATCTTCTGAATAATAACGATAACCGTTAGGACTTGTGTGATGTGGTTTTAATTTTCCTGACCTGTCCCAATTCCTTAAAGTTTGTGCAGTTACCCCTAATATTTCTGTCATTTCATGTATGGTGTAATATTTCATTTTATCACCTCATACAAATTATAACATATCGTATTATAAAAGTCAATAGAGATTTTATAACTTTTTACAATTTCGTTTTAACAGCTAAAAAGCCTCCAGAATCATATTATACCACGATATGATTTTTTTGGCAATTATGTTTTTTCTCAACATTGCCAACAATTTTAACAGCCATGAGATTTCCACCGTTTCAACAGAGTTTTCGACATAATTCATCTTGTTTTCAACATTCAAACATCTCTTTCAACATTTTCAACAGCTTTTTCAACATAATTCAACGATTATCAAAAAATTATTTTTATTGATTATTTTTCATAGTTATGTCAATAATCATTACAGTAATTTATAAAAACTTTCAGGAGATGATCTCATATGATAAAAGGCGTTAATAAAAAAGTTATAGAAATAAACGACATGCAGAATATTTATTTTGAAAAAGCTGTTCTGTATGTAAGACCCGAAATGCAGGACACTCCTTACAGACACCTTTTAAAAGAAGCTGCATTTTACCTTGATGACAGTGAACTCTCCCCCGGCAGTAAACACTTATCAAAACTTTCAAGGATATTTGTTGTAACTGCCCTTTTAACAGCTATACTCGGCACCGTCATAATTGTTTGCTCGTTATTTTAGAAAACGAAAGTTTCACAAACTCAAAAACAATTAGTGGCATATTTATGTGAATGATTCATTCAAAGCTCGTATTTACGTCGTTCATAGTATCTGTAAGATATAATAAAATATAATTAAATATAATTCAACACAACCGATTGATTTTTTAACAGAAAAATGATATAATAAGAAGTATTATGTTATGTATAAAAATATATTTAAAAGCGAGAATGATTATACAATGAACGATAAAAAATCACTTCATGACAGTGAAACTAATGAAAATCTTATTTTAGGGAAAAATCCCGTTATGGAGGCACTAAAGGCAGAAAGTCCGATAGATACAATATATATATCCGGATCCGGAACTATATTCAGCAGGATAGCATCGATGGCAAAGGAAAACGGCGTTGTTGTAAAAAACGTAAACGACCAGAAGCTTCGTCAGATGTGTGGTTCTGCTGCTCATCAGGGCGTTATAGCTGTATGTGCCTGCGCTGAATATTCAACAGTTGAGGAAATACTTGATGCGGCACAGGAAAAAGGTCATGATCCTTTTATTATCATATGCGACAGCATAGAAGACCCGCATAATCTGGGAGCTATAATCAGAACGGCTGAAGCTGCCGGCGCTGATGGAATTATAATCCCAAAAAGAAGAAGTGCATCACTTAACCAGACTGTACACAAAACATCTGCAGGGGCTGCAAGCTGGATGCCTGTTGCAAGAGTATCAAATCTTGCTTCGGTAATTGATGAGCTCAAATCCAGAAACATATGGATATACGGGACTGACGCTGAAGGCACAGACTATACTTCAGCTGATCTTAAAGGCGGCATTGCATTTGTCATAGGATCGGAGGGAGCCGGAATGGGTAAGCTCATAAAGGAAAAATGTGATTTTCTCCTGAGTCTTCCTATGAACGGACACGTAAATTCTCTCAATGCATCTGTTGCCGCAGGTATTTTTATGTACGAAGCCGTAAGACAAAGAAACAATAAGGAGTAAAAATGGCATCGAAAAATTCTTTTTCTATCGATGATATTTTAAGCCAGTATTCTTCTGAAGAACAGACAAAAAATACGGAGACAAATGATTCTGCTGAAGAAGAAACAGAAGAAAATATCATCAGTAATCCCGAAACTAATGATACCGAAGCTGAAGAACATATCAGCGACAATAACGAAGAAAACGATTCGGATATATCAGTTTCAGAAAACAGCGAAATCAAGGACAAAGAAGAATCAGATGAGCCCGACACTACGTCAGAAGAAGCAAAATTCGACTCCACTGAAGAAGATGAAACAGAAAACCGGTTTCAGAATATCAGACATAGTTTCTCATACCGCAGTGCAACAAGAATACAGGATCGTCCGAACAAGATAGTTCGTAATCCTGAAGATAATATCCGATATGTCCACAGAGAAAATGATACTGTCAGATCTTCTTCAGACATCCCGCGCCAGACTAGAAAACGAAAAACGTCAGCTGCACCTGAAACAAAATCAGATATTTCAGTACTGGACAATAGTTCAAAAAGTAAATCATTTACTGAAAAATCAGGCAAACTTTCCGGCAGATTACCGGATTTCAGAAAGCTTACCAATCTGAAAAAAGAACTCCTCAAATCCAGAAGTGTATCTGAAAAAAATCATGATATATCCTTAAAATCCATTCCGGACGTGGACTTTTTCTCTATTGACATAGAAATTAATGACGAAACGGAAGAACAGAAAACAGAAGGTTTCTTCAAAAATCTTAACAGCAGTTTTTCAAAAACAGCTGAAAACAATATTGATGACTACAATACACCGGGAGACGCTTCACTGATACAGGACGATCTGTATGATCTGAAAAACAATCTTACCATAAAGTTCTTTATCCAGTTTGCGGCGCTGCTTGTAAGTATATATCTTTCCGCGTCAGTACTATACAACGTACCGATTCCTGCTTTTCTAAGTCACAGTTCATCTCCGCATACATATAGTTTTGCAATGTTTCTCATTGCAGCTACTGTACTCTTTTCATCATTCCCGGTTATAACAAGCGGAATACGAAATATTTTCAGAAAAAAAGCTGACTGCGACAGCCTGGCCGCTGTAACTATCACATTCAGCGCAATTGCCGCTGCTGTTTCTACGGAAAATGCCAGTCTCATACAATCAGGAAGCATATATATTTTCACTCCGGTTGCCATCTCTGCATTTCTGGCAAATACAATCGGCAAACATCTTATTGTAAACAGGGCGATAAATAATTTTGATATGCTTATTTCATCATACGAAAAGCATTCACTTGTATATGTGGAAAATGAAGCAAGAGCCGAACAAATGACAAAAGGTGTAGTAAACGACTATCCTATACTTGCTGCTTCAAGAAAAACCGGTTTCGCAAAAGATTTTCTCCGGTACACATACTCTTCTGACATTGCAGACAAACTCTGCAGGAAACTGGTGCCGATATCACTTATTATTTCTCTTTTCCTTACACTTATTTCAGTATTTGTATGCAGTAAAACAATGAACACATTGAACTTTTCTTTCGTGTTATCTTCTTTTTCCATGTTCTTATGCTCATGTGCATGTTTCGGAATACCGATAGCAGTAAATTTACCGCTTTCTTCCGCTGCTGCTGAAGCAGAAGAAAACGAAAGCATATTACTCGGTTACCAGAGTATTGATGATTTTTACGATACAAATGCACTTATGGTAAATGCAGAACAGATTATCCCGGACCATTCAATAAAATTATGCGCCATCAAGATGTTCTCTGATACAAAGATAGACGATGCAATCGTAACTGCTGCAAGTATAGTAAGAAAATCCGGCAGTATTTTTAACGGACTGTTTACAAAGATAATAGACAATAATGACAGTTTGCTTGAAAAAGTAGAAAACTACTCATATGAAGATTCACTTGGTCTGTGTGGCTGGATAAAGAACAAACGTGTTCTTTTCGGAAACCGTCAGCTTATGATTAATCATAATATTGAAGGAGTTCCTCCAAAATCAAAAGAACAGGATCTTGTAGGTAAAGGACGTATCCCGATTTACCTTTCAATATCCGGAAATCTGGCTGCTATATTTATTGTAAAGCTCAAAGCCGACAGAAAAATTTCTGAAGATCTTTCAGAAATAACAAATAACGGTGTTTCACTAATAATAAAAAGCATAGATTCAATAACAACAGTTACAAGAATCTCAAGATTATATAATATACCGGAAGATATGATTAAGATTATTCCTGTTGAACAGCACGAATACTGCAGCAAAATTACTGCTCCGGTTTCAGATGAAAGTGCATCCGTTATCTGTACAGGCACACTATCTTCTGTAACAAAAGCAATATCGAATATCAAATACATCCACCACAGCGCACTGACCGGACTGGTACTGCAGAGTACATCTGCAATAATATCAGTTTTCTTTGTTCTCATATTTATGATAATCGGCATAATGAATCAGATAACTCCTCTTATGATGATATTCTACCATACCGTATGGCTTATTATCACGCTGCTTGTTATGAAGATAAAACCAAGATAATTCCTTTAAAACGGAGGACATAATGAAAAAACTTTTATCCGTAATATTATCACTTTCTCTTATTACATGTCTGTTTTCCGGATGTAATGACAACTCTCAGAACAGCAATGAACTTTCCAGTACGAACAAGCCTGTAGTTTCAGATGAAGATTTTACTCCTAATTCAGAGACTGACTTTGTATACAAAGAAGAAAACGGCGAAATAAAAATCACAGGTTACAAAGGTTCCTCGACCGTAGTAAATATACCATCTCAGATAGAGGGAAAACCGGTAACTGCAATTGGCGAATATGCATTTGACGGTTACGAGGCACCTGGGGAAGAAGAAGAGAAGGCGGGAAAAACATATACGCAGAACAACATAAATTCCATCGTATCACTTCATATTCCTTCCAGTATAAAAACGCTGGAAGAGGGAGCCTTCACCAACTGCTATTCCCTTACTGAAGTTACTGTTTCAGAAGGACTTGAAACAATTCAGGACGGTGCATTCGCATGCTGTGATGCAATAAAAAGTATTTCAATTCCTGATACTGTAAAGACAATGGGCGGATATGTATTTTATGAATGCTATGGTATGGAAAGCGTCTTACTGGGAAAAAGCATTGAATCTATTGGTGACTATGCATTTTATATGTGTAAAAGTCTCATAACACTTGAATTACCTGATTCTCTTTCCTCTATCGGTACGGGATGTTTTGCATTGTGTGAATTTCTTTCCGAAGTAAAAATCCCGTCAGCTCTTACTGATATTCGTGAATACAGTTTCTTTAATAACTCATCACTGAAAAAAGTTTCTCTCCCTGAAGGAATAACAAGCATTGGCGAAGCCGCTTTTACTTCCTGTACTTCATTAAAAGAGGTTTCTCTCCCGGAAAGCCTTAAAACAATCGATAAAGGAGCCTTCTTCTCCTGCACATCACTCAATGAAGTTACCGTTCCTTCCGGCACATCCGAACTTAAGGAACACGCCTTCGGATACAAGCACAAAGAGGGCGAGGATACAGCAGAGGATGAAGTCGAACCTATTCCTTCATTTAAGATGATTGTTTCCGCTGGTTCTGCAGCAGAAACATATGCAAAAGACAACAAAATTGAATACAAAACAAAATAAATCATTCACCCTTCCCGGAAATTATTTTCCAGGAAGGGTTTTTGTTTAAAAATATATAGCCAACAAATACTATACCATATTCGTCGTTTTACATAATTTTTATGTTCATGTGTAGCTGATGGTTGAAATTTTGATGAACATAAGCTATAATTAAAGTGAACGTCAAAATAAAAGTGATGACCGATATAATTTTCGACTTAAACATCTGCTGTTTCGTCAGATTTATTTATATCAGCAGATTTAAAATACAAATTTTCATTTACTCTAATATACGTATTTACATACTGGGGGGAACCGGGAAAAAATGAATTCATACAACATTTGCTATAATGATACAAGCTGCGATTGTTTTTACATAATTGATGTCTGCAAAGGAAAAACAACCTACGAATATGATGACAGATTTGTAAAAATAACAGGGTACAACTCCATCTCTGAAATGACCGGCAAAGATTTTCTGCAAATAATCCATCATGATGATCTTGAAAATTACAGAAACACCAAAGCACGTATATCTGCGAAAAATCCTTTTGAAACATTGATTATGCGTCTTATAAAAAAGGATGGTTCCGTACTGAGAGTAAGATGCAGTCTTATACGCACAACAACTGAAGACAAATACGACAGAATCATACATGCTTTCTCTGTCCTTGAAAATTCTGAATGCTTAAGACAGCACATTGACCTTATCCAGTCTATGCAGCCGCTTATGTTCAAGTTTCGTGCCAGTGAAAAATTCCCGTTTTTCTACAACGACAGTTTCCTTAAGACAATTGGATTTTCACGTGATGAAATTAGTTCCCTTAAGCTAAGTTATACTGATTTTATGTCCTCAAGAGACACAGATCATTTTCTGCATGCAATAAGGAGTGCAAAAAAATCTGACACTATATCTGCCTGTACTGTAAGAATAATAGATAAGGTCGGAAACAGCCACTGGTTAAACTGTTCTTTCAAAAAAATAAGCACCTCCCCTGAATCCGAATACTTTATAGGTATTGGTGCGGATATCACTGAACAGAAACAAGCAGAATCCGAACTTATGAAAAGCAAAATGATTCTACAGAGCCTTACAGAAAATCTCAGTTGCGCAACTTTTGTTCTTAACGACGGAGAAGACCGGGCAGAAATACTAAGATTTAATACCGGTTTCCGTAAGATGCTCGGATACTCTGAGGCTGAGATAGAAGCATGTTCAAAAGACATATGCCGGCTTATAATATACAGAGATGATCAGGACAGATTCATGAATGCTATGATGCAGGGTCGTTCTGACGATGATAATATCTGTCGTGCTGTCGCTTCTTCAGGCAAAATAATCTGGGTAAGATTCTGCTCATTCAGAACTTTTGAAAATGACCGTCCTTGTTTTGTCTGTACATTTACCGACATTACTCAGCAAAAGGAACTTGAAAGCAAAATGTCAGCGTATATGAACGCATTTGCCGATTCGATAGCATATACGGAACGAATAGCATTTTCAATAGATTTTACAAATGATGAACTGATCAATCATGATGTATTTATTAAAAAACACAATCTTCCGCCTGTAATCAGCAATGTACCTCAGGAACTTATCAGTACCGGTATGATACATGAAGAATTTGCTGACGAAGTCACTTCAGCCTACTACAACGTTAAAAACGGTTCTCCGAAACAAATATGTTTCATCAAGGTTACTATGCCGAATCTGCGTTCGGAATGGGCAAAGCTTGAACTTAGTGCAGTATTTGACAGCAATTCAAAAGTAATAGGTGCAATAGGCATACTCACCGATATATCTGACCAGATTATTGCTGAAGAAAACAAATTCCGCGGAAATGAAAAAAAGAATCTTCATGATGAAAAATTACTGTTTGCATGTATGGTAAATCTAAGTCAGTGCCGCATACTCTCATGTAAAAACTTCAATACAGAAATTATCAGCGTGCCCGAACAGATGATATACAACTCATCGTTTATATCTTCATTTATTCTGTCTGTTTATCCTAAAGACAGAACTATCGTAGCGGATCAGATTTCACTTCAGAATCTCTGGACGAATTATATTAATGCAAAAAAACATATAGGTTTTGAATTCAGAATAAAAAAGAACAGTAATGAATTCATATGGGCCAAAGCTGATGCGGACTATATAAAAGATCAGCTGACCAATGACATAATCCTCACAATTAACATAACAGATATATCCGAAAGTAAAAATGAAAAGGAAAGCAGGCTTTACTCACCATGCACTGTAACCCCTGACAAAATACTCACTAAGATTCCTTTCAGAATAATGGTTGATGAAGCGCTTAGAACCCAGCAGTCTTCAGACAATCTTTATGCTCTTTATCTTCTCGACCTTAACGGATTTCGTGAGATTAACAAAACATTTGGTTATGAAACAGGAGATAAAATCATTCAGGCTATTGCTGATGAGCTTCTGAAAATGACACGTTTTGCTACAATCGGTAAGATGTATGGAGATGAATTTTTAATATTTGTAAAGGATATAGCCTCATATGATGACCTTAATATCACGGCAAAACAGATTTGCAGTATTTGCAAAAGGATTAAGGTTACTGGTATAGATCCCGAAACAATTTCAGGCTGTGTCGGCGTCGCATTTTCACCTGCTCATGGAACTGATTTTGATACTCTTTACGAAAAAGCTGACAAGGCACTTTATAATGCAAAACGTTTCGACAAAACTCATTATGCAATCTATTCGGAATATGATGATGAAAATTCAGAATCATGTACCAGCTGCAGAAAAAAATCCGATTCAAAGGGTATGAGTATAGATGACTTCAAAAAAGAGGCCGCAACTCAGATCCGAAATTCGGAAAAAATATACCATCTGTATAACGCTGACATAAAACATTTCCGAAATATAAATCATTACTACGGTTATGAACGCGGGGACCGTATTCTTGAAGAAATATGCTCAGTCCTTAATAATTTTTTAAGACCGGGAGAATGCTTTACGAGAATATTTGCGGACAACTTTCTTGTACTTACTGTAGTAAACAGTCAGGAAACTGTTGAAAGAAGAATCAATGAAATTCAGTCTATGATCTATGATATCCCGCTTGCAGAAAAACACAGAATCACATTTTCAGCAGGAATTGTCACAATAGACGATTCCAACAGGTATATCGAATTTGACCGTCTTCTTGACTGTGCTATAGTGGCTCACGAAAACGCCAAGAAAAAAGAAGGAACTTCATTCATATATTTTCAGCCGGGAATGAGTGACAAGGATATACAAAAATATGAAGTATTAAGCGAGCTTAAGGAAGCAATAAAGCTTGGTCAGATATGTACATTTGTTCAGCCGCAGTTTGACATACTCAACCGTGAATATGTCAGCATGGAAGCACTGGTTAGATGGAACCATCCGGTCAAAGGACTTCTTACCCCTGACAAATTTGTTAGTATATGCGAAGAAAACGGATTTATAAGTAATATTGATTTCTGTGTACTGGAACAAATGTGCTCCTATATAAGAAACAGACTCGATCAGGGTCTCAGAGTACTCCCTGTTGCCGTAAACCAGTCACAGATTACTATTCATGAACCCGGATACTTCAAACGTATCACCTCACTTGTTGAAAAATACAATGTTCCGCCTAAATACATAGAACTGGAAGTTACAGAAAGTGCATACGTAAACAGATTTGATGAAACCATATCCGTCCTCACACGCCTTAGAGACTATGGATTCAGAATTTCTATGGATGACTTCGGCTCGGGATACTCATCACTTCATCTTCTCAAGGACATTCCGGTTGATGCACTCAAGATAGACAGAGCATTTCTTACAGAAAATCTAGTAGAAAAGAAACCTACCGAAATACTAAAATCCATTACAAATATGGCTCACAACATAAACATAAAAGTTGTATGTGAAGGCGTTGAATTTCCTCAGCAGCTCATATTCCTTCAGAAAATAGGCTGTGAACTGGTTCAGGGATATCTCTTTGGAAAACCTATGCCATATGACGAAGTTGCCGCCTTTATTGAATCAAACGATGACATATGGCCGGACAAGGACTTTTCCTGCTGCCTATAAAAGAATAGTACTGAATATAATATTTTTTTTAAAAAAAGTATTGACATTCAGCTTTTATTATGCTATAATAATAAAGCTGAATCTCGTGGAGAGGTATCGAAGCGGTCATAACGAGGCGGTCTTGAAAACCGTTTGACTTAACGGTCACGTGGGTTCGAATCCCACCCTCTCCGCCATTTTTATTTTAATTTGGCACTCATATTTATAATATTCAGCATGCGGAAATACCCAAGTGGTGAAGGGGCTCCCCTGCTAAGGGAGTAGGTCGGGAAACTGGCGCGAGGGTTCAAATCCCTCTTTCCGCGTATTAAAAGCTACGAATTTATTCGTAGCTTTTTTCATTTTAAAAAGAAAATTGTTATATATAATATATATTTATCATTCATTTTTTATATAATAATTTTCATACATACGGTTTTTATAGACATTTTCACATTTTTGAAAAAATATATTTGACAAATAGTGATATAAGTGCTATAATCAATATAAATCATTTATATGATTTTCATTTTATAAAAAGGGGTATGTTGGTATGTCAAGCAAGAAAAAAGATACTACATTAAAAGCAAAAGCAAACGAAGAACCAAAGATGATTGCTGGTTTAGCTAATGCAGTTATAGAACCGGCAAAGGAAAAAGCTAAAGAGATCGTTAAGGAAGCTCCTAAATCTAAGGAGACTCCTAAGGCTAAGGAAACTCCTAAGGCTAAGGAAACCGCTTCAAAAACAAAGGAAACTGCTTCAAAAGCAACTAAGAAAGCTGAAGAAGTAAAAAGTTACGTTGAATTTAGCGGAGATCAGTTCTCAGTAGAAGAAATTACTGAAAACGCCAAGAAACACTGGCAGGCTGACCACAGCGGAACAATTTCAACAATTTCAGTTTACATCAATACTGATCAGAGAAAAGTTTACTATGTTGTAAACAACGATGACAGAGGCGATTTCAATCTTTGATATTCTTTACATATGATTTTTTATAATAAACATATACTGCATGTATTTACACATGCAGTTATTTTTTATCATTTTCACCTAATTTCAGTTGACTAAAAGCATTTATAATGTTATAATTAAATAAACATTTATCCAATTATATTAGGAAGTGATACAGATGACAGAAAAAAGGCAGGAAAAAATTCTAAAACAGTATCTTAACAATAACATTGATGACAGTATCTTTGATCTCAGTGTACAGGAAATCATCTTTCTGTATTCAAAGATTCTGGAAGAACTAAAAAGCAACAGTTCCGAAGAACTTCTTGATAAAAAACAGACTGTATTCAGTGATATTATCATAAAACTTATGCGTTCAGGAACATTGTATATAGCATATCACGTTATAACAGGATATCCGTATATAGATGTAAGGGGGCATGCATGGATTTTCTCGGAAAAAGAATATGCTGATGCTGCCGCCCATCATTACCGCCTTGAAGGAATACCCCTCAGAATCAAAAAACTTGCCGGCGACGAGATAATGAAAGAAATGTTTGAGCTAAGCAGACTGGGGATAGATACATTCATAACAGACAACGGCCAGTTAAGTGTTATCATCCGCAGAGAGGACGTACTTGGAGAAAACGACCCTGACAATGATTCCGTTTTTATGTGTCCTGAATTTATGCGGGAAGTCATCTCCGCCGGAGAACTTATGTATGCATCAGGAGGCAGGCATCCGTCTATCCCGGAACTTAACCAAAAGATTAAAGACATCGTTAAAAAATCTGAATTTCTTGTTCCTGTAAAACTTGAAAAACATTTGTCAGACGGTGAAAAAATACAAATCGACAAAAATACACCGGTAACTTTCGCTATAGTTTCACCATTCACCCCTGAACAGCAATTCATATCCGTATTTACAGACTGGACTGAATTTCTGAAACTTTACTCAAAGGACGAGTGGAACGCAGCAATTCTGGGTTTTGACGCAATAAGAGACGCTGCCTCAAACGTTAATGGATTCATGATAGATCCTTCCGGTATTATGTATGCAGTACCAAATGATTCTGTCCCAAAACAGGAAGATAAAAACGCAGACGCATAGTTCATGTATTTTTACACAGTTTTATTACTAAAAATCAAAGAAAACCTTTCCGGATATCTGGTTATTCGGAAAGGTTTTTTAATTACGACCCGTTTGTATTCAATGACCTTGACTATTTACTGCCGATTGAAGAATTGATGTTAGAGGAACTTGCAGATAAACAGAAAGAACAAGTGTTATAGGAGATTTTACTGCAAAATCAGGCAAGAAATTTGATGCAGCATTGCGGCTTGATAATAGTGTAAAAAAATGCTATACTAAGGTATAACTATTCGCACAGAACGGAGGACTGGATATGGGAACATACTTCAATCCATCAAATGAAGGATTCAGAAAATCTGCAAAGGATGAGATTTACATTGATAAAAGCGGACTGCTGAATATACTCAACAGGAGACTTGGCGCTGAAAAGAACTGCATAGCAGTAAGTCATGCCCGCCGTTTTGGAAAATCACAGGCTGCCAGAATGATTGACGCTTATTACAGCAGAGGCTGTGATTCCACTGAACTGTTTTCAAATCTGGAAATATCAAAGTCTCCGGATTTTAAAAAGCATCTTAATCAGTATAATGTGATCCATATTGATATATCATCATTTACTGATTATTACAAGGAAAACCTTGTATCAAAAATAATCGAAATAATATACAACGAACTGAAAGCAGAGTATCCGGATATAATGGACATTGACAATCCCTTTGCAACGATACTTAAACAGGTATATGACAAAACAGAAGTTTTTATTGAAGGAAAATCAGCAAAATATCCGTTTGTAATTATCATAGACGAATGGGACTGTGTTATCAGAGATTTTTCAGACAGACCGGAAATAGTACATGAATATCTGCAGTTTCTGCATTCTCTGTTTAAAAGCGAAGAATCACAGAAGTTCCTTGCACTCGGATATATTACCGGCATTCTTCCGGTAAAGAAAATAAAAAAGGAATCTGCACTGAACAATTTCAGAGAGTACACAATGGCTGATTCAAAGGAGTTTACACCTTATTTCGGATTTACTGAAAAAGAAACGGAGGAACTCTGCAGAAGATATGATATGAATTTTGACTCTGTAAAGGCATGGTACAACGGTTATCTGATAAGCGGACAGCATATGTATAACCCTAATTCAGTATATCAGGCGATGGTCGACCACAGCCTTGAATCCTACTGGAAAAACACCTCTGCTTTTGACACAATAAATACCTATATCACTATGGACTTCGACGGACTTAAGGATGATGTTATAACAATGCTTAACGGAGGCAAAGTCAGAGTGGATGTAAATACATTCAGAAATGACCTGTCAGAAATCAATTCAAAGGACGATGCAGTTACAGCGCTTATACACCTCGGTTATCTTGGTTATAATTCAGATAGAAAGTCTGCATATATTCCAAATTATGAAGTAGCAACCGCATTTCAGTCTGCACTTGCAACAGGTAACTGGAGTGAAATTGCAAAAACTATGTCCCGCTGTGACGAACTTCTCTGGGCAACGATTGACAGAGAAGAAACAAGGGTTGCAGAACTCATTGAACTTTCGCACGAAACATATACATCTGTTCTGAAATATAATGATGAAAATTCACTTAGCTGTGCGATAACAATGGCATATTTCACTGCACCGGCATATTACACAGTAATCAGAGAACTGCCTTCCGGAAAAGGATTTGCGGATATTGTATTTATTCCAAGAGCTGATTCTAACGGGAAACCCGCTATGGTAATAGAACTTAAATGGGATAAGAACGCGGATACGGCAATTAAACAGATAAAAGAAAACCGGTATGCAGGAAAACTTAAAGGATACGGTAACGAAATACTGCTCGTCGGTATAAATTATGACAAAGACAGCAAAAAGCATGAATGTGTTATTGAGAGTGTGGAGGGAATGATGTAGTATAATAATACTTGACAACTTTAATCCACTAAATTTCAGAAATTTTGGATAAAAAGTTGTCAAGTAATATTGACAATTTCAACTTTTTATACTTCCATGATATCATGATCTGAAATCTTTTAAAAGACACGGTCTATTTGACGCTTACGGTATCTAATGCCATAAAAAAAAAATCCGCTGACGGATCTCTCCATCAGCGGTAATAACGTATTTTTGCCGTCAGCTGTGATCGTATTCAAACTTCTCAATCTGACATGTATGCACCTTTTCTTTCTCATCATAATTGATACCGACCAGGAGAATATCTCCGCCATAGCCCGAAATTGCATCGCAGTAACTGTTTTCCTTAATTTGTTCAATTGCTCCGCCACTGGAATGATTCCATTTCAGCTCAACGAGCAGTGCAGGCTTGCGGGATTTTTTCTTCGGGAAGAACAGGATATCCGCATATCCCTTGCCGCTCGGCAGTTCCTGAAAATCGCAGTAATCGTCCACACGGCTCACATAGGCAAGCATGATGACCATTCGCAGTGCCTGTTCGTTGTTATAGAATTTGGCGTTTGCATAGTACTGGTGTGCCATCTCGATGCGTTCCGCAACTTCTTCGCCGTCCATCCGGAGGGTGGCTTTTAAGAGGGCATCAGAGTTTCGGATGACTCTGGAGAGTTCTTCACGGGAGCTGTTCATAGTAGCAGTAATGAATTCCCGTCGCACTTCTTCGTTCGGAATATAGGCAAACCCCTCTGCATTGTTGAATGCCAGATATCCAAGATGAATCAAGAGAGTTAGAACATCATCACTGTTTTTCATGCTCTTCATATCATTTTGGAAGGTTCTCGGATTAATTTCTACCGTTTCTCCCGAAAGCATTGCTAATATCTTTTTACGCACATCATCGAAATCTGTATCGATGTAAAATTTTAATGATTCATAGGTTTCCGTCGTTGTCCAGTAACTTCCGAATTCTCCGCTATCAATCGCATTCATGACAGAATTCGGACTGTACACCGACTGCATATGGTTGAAGGAATAACCATCATACCAACGCTTGCATTCCTCAAAATCCATATCATAACGTTCGCACAAATCCTGCACTTCCGATTCGGTGAAGCCCACATACTCTGCAAGCTTACCAGGACTAACCATAGTGTACTCTCTGAAATTATTCAGTGCAGACTGTGTGCCATACTTCTTGATGGGCAGAATGCCTGTGATGTAGGCAAGCTTGATGAAAGCATCGGATGCCACACCCTTAAACATGGCTCTCAGAAATCTTACATATTCGTCTTGCAGAGACTTATTGTCTTTCGCCTCACGGAATAGACAATCCCATTCATCAATGATAACAATAAACTGTTCATCTGTAGCGTTATTAATGGTGAATAACGCATTCGCTAAAGATTTTTCATCCTTGTCAACAATATCGGGATAAATCTCAAGCAATTCTTCAATTACCTGCAACTGCATAAAAGAGACAATCTGCTCCATTTGCCCTTGATCAGCTGCAACGCTTTTCAACCATTGTATGTCAAGAAAAATAACTGTATTCTTATTCAGCTCATCTTCAAACGTCGGCAATCCAGCAATTTTCAGACCAGAGAAAATCTCTCTTGAATCACAGCCCTTGCTGTAATACGCAGCCAGCATATGTGCCGCAATGGATTTTCCGAAACGGCGTGGTCTGCTGAAGCAGATGAGCGGACGCATTCTTCCGATTCTGTTATTCGTAAACTCGATTAATCCTGTTTTGTCAACATAGGTATCATCGCCCGCAACAATCGCAAACGCCTTATTCCCCGGATTCACATACTTTCCCATACGGCACACGCCCCTTTCTTACTACTGGCATTATACCATAAATTTTACGCTATTACAAGTGTCATAAGCGGAGATTCAGGATTCCTGTCATTCACAGTCCTCATCGAACAAATCCTCCGCCCACAGCTCATCCCGAGTTTGCCACTTCATGAAAAAAACTTTTTAAATCAAGCAAAGAAAATA
>JAEDJV010000229.1 GCA_016296165.1 Oscillospiraceae bacterium
CCGCTTCAATGGAAGGCAATATTCTTGGCGTAACCATTCACAACACAGACTGGATCACAACTGCAGCAGGCACAACTCCGGCTGAACAGTATACTCGTGCGACAGCTAACGGCAACATGGGTGATGTAAGAGTTCATTTCTACGTTGATGACACATGTGCGTGGCAGAATCTTCCGTTAAGCCTTTCCGGCTGGCATGCAGCTGACGGTGATGGTGACGGAAACCGCAGAACTATCGCTATCGAGTGCATCATGGGTAAAGGTAATACAGACAGAGACAGCAAGTCCGAGGACAACGCTGCAAGACTTGCGGCTGCGCTTCTTAAACAGTTCGGTCTCGGTATTGACAGACTCTTTACTCATCAGCACTGGTACAGCAGAAAGTATTGTCCGGCGTATATTCTTCCGCATTGGAATGACTTCAAGAAGAAGGTTGAAGGTTACCTGAACGAGAGCACTGAACAGGCAAAGCCAAAGCCGGCACCGGATGTAAAGCAGATTTATCGTGTCAGAAAGAGCTGGCCTGATGTTAAGTCTCAGACAGGTGCGTATGCAGTATACGATAATGCTGTCAGAGCCTGTGCAGAAGGTTATACAGTTTTTGATGCAAACGGAGCTGCGAAGTTTACTAAACAGAAGGATTATACAGCTATCGCAAAGGAAGTAATTCAGGGAATGTGGGGGAATGGTGCTGAGAGAAAGACCAGACTTACAGCTGAAGGATATGACTATGAAGCGGTGCAGAATAAAGTTAATGAGATGTTAAGATAAAAACGATGCCCGGAGGAAGCTCAATAATTTTGAGTTTGCCTTCGGGCATTTTTGTGTTTTGTTCCTGAAACGAGTAAAGGCATAGATAGTTTGAAAGATTTAAATAAAATCTTTTATTAAAACCTTATTATCTGTCCTATATAAGTGGAAGGGAGTGAAAATAACATGGAACAGAAAGCAATACTTGGAAATATAAATTTCTTCAGAGCGCAGAAAACAGCAGAAAAAATGCTCGAACTCAGGCTCATAACCCGTGTTGAATATGTCAGATTTAAGACTTTAAATGCCGAAAAATTCTCACCTTTATACTCTGACTTATTTCCGAAAACGGTTGATAATAACACTGAACAGAGTTAATATACGATACTGAAAGGTGGCGATGTTATTGAAAATTACTAAAATAGATACTGTAATAAAGCAACAGAAAAAACTGAAAGTTGCAGCCTACTGTCGCGTATCCACAGGTAGTGATGAGCAGCTGGAGAGCCTGGAAACGCAGAAACGACATTACGAATCATTTATAAAACTGCATTCGGACTGGGAGTTTGCAGGTCTGTATTATGATCGCGGAGTTTCAGGAACAAAAACGGTGCTTCGTTATGGTTTTCAGAATATGCTGAGTGACTGCAGGGCAGGTCTGATAGACAAAATTCTTGTAAAATCGATAAGCAGATTTTCAAGAAATACTACAGACTGCATATCAGTTATCAGAGAACTGCAGGCACTTGGGATTTATGTGTATTTTGAAAAAGAAAATATTGATACCGGCACACAGGAGAATGAACTGATACTATCAATATTAAGCAGTATGGCGGCTGAGGAGTCATCTTCAATTTCGCAGAATTCAAAATGGTCAGTAAAACGAAGATTTGAAAACGGAACTTTTAAAATAAGCTGTGCTCCGTATGGTTACAGGGTAACAGAAAACGGTGATCTTGAGATTGAAGAAAAAGAAGCGGAGACAGTAAACAGAATTTTTGAAATGATTGTATCAGGAAAAGGTGCATATACGATTGCAAAGGAACTTAATGAAAGAGGAATTTCTCCCCGGAGGGCCCTGAAATGGTCAGAATGTACGATATACAGAATAATTGAAAATGAAAAATATATTGGTGATACACTGCTGCAGAAAACATATACGGACAGCACTTTTAAACGGCACAGAAATGATGGCGAAAAAGACAGTTATCTGATTACAGACAGTCATGATGCGATAATCCGGAGAGAAATATTTGAAAAAGCAAATGAAATAATAAAATTCAGAGCCAGACATCATCATGCAAATTCCGGTGTGTATATGAACAGGTATTGTTTTTCCGGAAATATTAAATGCGGGATATGCGGAGATTTTCTTAAGAGAATGACACTGGATGATAAAAGTATTTGCTGGAGCTGTAAAACTCATATCCATAATAAAGAAGAGTGTTCATTGAAACAAATCAGGGATGACAGCATCAAAGCAGCTTTTCTTACAATGATTAACAAATTGATTTTTTCGCGTAAAGTTCTTCTGAAACCTTATTTTGAAAGTCTTTCTTTATCCGGAAACGGAGAGTCAGCAGACCTGATAAAGAATATTCGCGAAAAGCAGACAGAAATTTACATGAAAACGGACAGTCTCAGAAAACTAAGAGCACATAATATAATCGACAGTGTGGTATTTACTCGCGAAATAACTGCACTTGAAAATGAAATGAGTAATCTTAAAATTCAGGAAGAAAGATTAAGTAATGTACAGACACATGATGCAGTTGTTCTGAGAGAAACAGAAAAAATTCTGAAATTTACAGAACATAGCATAATGCATGAATGTTTTGATGATGAAATTTACAGCAGATTCATAGATTATTCAACTGTACAGGACAGACAT
>JAEDJV010000230.1 GCA_016296165.1 Oscillospiraceae bacterium
TTAATGTCATTATATCACTTTTTCACATTAAAGGCAACTAAGATTGGAAAGAACCATGTATATAGCTTCCTGGTAATTGCTGAAGCTGCATGAATAAACATCACTTTCAGCATCGAAAACTACATCCCCGACTTCGTTTGCGCTAAAGACCTGGTATCTGTATTCACCGACTTTTCCCTCTCTGACATAATCTGCTGCCTGTACCACAGATGTCATGCTTCCTGCTGTGCCGGTAGCAATAGCTGAACCGAGCAGCAGAGCCGAAATCTGATTAATATATTTTTTGTTCATAAAATCATCCCTTCTTTTGAATATTTTATCATGAAATTCATACAAATTATCATAATATTTACATATACTTATATTATATCCAAAAGCTGCGATTGGTCAAGTCATATTTTGTGATTTAACACAAATATTATAAATTAACAACTTCTCTTTCCCTACATCTATACAAACTGTTCCATCTTCATTTATAACACATATCCTTCCTGCGTACTTGATGTTGTTCTCATCTCCTTGTTAGCAATGAAACGACTTCAACGTGTCTTTAAACCTTGATTATAATGTTGTTAATCAGCTACTTTCCATCCGTCTACAGTTCTCGTCTCACTTGAGATATTAACACCAATCTTATGAACTTTACGCTTGTCATCCAGATACGGAACAGCATACTGCTTTTCTTCTATCTGCTTAAGTGCTTCTTCAACACTTCCGTCAAGCTTGAATTCAAAAATAAATACATCGTTGTTTGTTTCTATAATTACATCCGCTCTCCCCCTGCTGTTCGGCTTTTCAATAAGAGTAGTAAAACATGAAAGCAGACGAAATATGATATAAAACGTATATGAGAAATGCGTTTCAAAATCCTTTGCTCTCTCATCCTTGTTGGCTTCATATGGTATTGATGAAAGAAATGCTGTGAACACATCACACACTCCGTCAAGATCACAGCGTTTAAGCATCCTGTCGATATTTTTTATCCAGCTGTCCGGTCTGTCTTCAGGATTTTTAAAATAATCATTTGCTATCAGGGTTACAAAACCTTTTCGTACCTCGTCATTAGGAAAATCAAGAAGATATTCATTATATTCCTCATCGTATCCTTTAATGGTCAGATATCCGCTCTGATAAAGCATTGCCAACGAATCTTCTGAATCCGCTCTGTAATCGATAAAGTATTTTCTTTCATATGGCTGACTAATTAATTTCTGCATATTTACATTATGACCACCGAGAAGTTTTACAAGATATGTCGGTGTTCCTGATTCATACCAGTAGTCCTCGGTTTTCATTGAATCAAATGCATTAATTAAACTGTATGGATTATATATATCAACATCAATATTCTCACTGAAATGATATCCGTCATACTGTTTTTTCAGCTTTTTCTTCATTTCATCCGCTGAACATTTTTTCTTCTCTGCCAGTTTACGGATTGATTCATCAAAATATGAATACAGCTCTTCTTCTGTTATTCCGCATATCGCATCATATCTGCTGTCCATGCTGATATCCTTAAGATTATTAAGCCCTGAAAATACTGATACCTGACTGAACTTTGTTACTCCTGTAAGAAATACAAAACGAATATGTGCATCCGCTTCCTTGAACGTACTGTAAAAACCTTTCAGCGTTTCCCTGTTTTTCTGTTCCTGTTCCGTGCCAAGTACATCAAGCATTGGTTTATCATATTCATCCACAAGTACTACTGCCTTATAACCGGTTTGTTCTTCTGCATCCTCAAGTATCCCTTTAAATCTGTCACTTAAAGTTTTTCGATACTCTTTCGAACCATATATACTTTCCCATGAACAAAGAAGATTTTCTATCTTGTTCTCAAGTTCATCAGAATTATTAAAATCACCTGCAGCAAAATCTATTCTGAACACTGGATACTCTGTCCATTCTTTCTCCAGTTCATTTATCTTTAATCCCTTAAAAAGTTCTTTCTTCCCTTTAAAATATGCCTCAAGTGTGCTTATAAGCAGTGACTTTCCGAATCTTCTTGGTCTTGACAGAAAACATACATTGTTCTGTACCATTTCATATACCAGATTTGTTTTATCTACATATACATATTGTCCGGTTATTAATTTTTCAAAATCCTGAACGCCTATCGGATATCTCAATTATATTTTCCTCCGTTCTGTTATAATACTCGTTCTTTATTCACTTTATTAGTATAACATAATATCAGCTTCTATTCAATAGTGCATAAACTACTCATTTTCCTGAACCGGCACCATGCTTCATTTAACTTTGCCCCTTTCCAGAACTGCAGTATACCAGATTAACCTCCGAATATCTATTCACAAATGTAAATAAATCGGTAATCATATATTATATCAAACTCCATAAAGTTTAACGAACATATAAAAATTTAACGGACACATAAAGTTTAACGAACCATTATAAGATTTAACGAACTGCTCCCTTCCCGTTAAATTTTATAAATCACAGCTTCCCATTAAATTTATCAGGATAAAAAAATAAGACCCATTGGGTCTCATATTTTCGGAAACACGTGATTTCACGGTTTTTCGCAGATATCTTTGTATCAATCCCGCTACTACAGTTTCGTCTGTGATGATAATATCAAATTCATCAGGAGCGAAGCTGTCAAGCCGTCTG
>JAEDJV010000231.1 GCA_016296165.1 Oscillospiraceae bacterium
TTCGGGTTACTTTGCAGAAATAATTTCTGTAGTACTTTTCTTTTCAACATTTGTTATCTATACAAAAAACAGCGGTGGAATTCCTGATACTGCAGGTATATTTATCGGTATATTCCAGATAATTTGCACGGCTGTATGTGCAGCCGCCGCATTGTCAGCTCCAGTGTCGGCATTTCTGAAATAATCAGAAAAACCAAAGATTAATTTATTAAGAACTATTTTTGATACAGCAGGAAATATTCTGACAATTATGACAGTTTTATATTTTGAAATGTATATGTTTTGCTAACCGGCTTATCGGTGTATCCGGTATATCAACAGCACTTTTTCGGTATATTTCAAATTTTTATTTCATACTTGACAGATTACTGAATTTAAAGTATAATAATCACGATTCAGTAAATATTATCTGTTCAGCAAAAGCGGATTTACTGATGACGTAAAGATGCAGGCAAAGGAAAATGGAGCTGTACTTGTTGAACTTGATGATTTGTTCAGTATATAACCTCTGTCACCTTTTAATGAAATGAAGGGCATAATTTGGATGTGATATCCGGGCGGATCGGAGAAGGGCAGAAGAAGTAAATATTATGGAGGACTAATTGTGAAAATAAAAAATACAGGTCGCGAAATACTGCCAGCTGAATTTGAGAAAAGATATGGTAGTGAAAAATTGAAAGAACGCATTGCTGATTACGGTATGTGGTGTGCGATACCATCTGTAACCGGAAGCATGAATTCAGCGTTCGGCATACGTCGGTTGAGAGAAAATCAGTTACTGTTCGATTTTATTGATCAGTATTTTCCTGATATCCCATATGCATTTGAACCGAATATGAGAGACGGAAGATTTGTTTTTCTCCCGGATAATGTAAGCCATCAGGGGATAGGTGTTTTAGTTTCTAAAGTGTTTCCGGGCTCTTTGGATTTTTGTCATTTCTGGTATCCCTGCGAATACACGGATAAGAAAAAAATCGCATCAGGTCAGGTATGTATTCCTGCGTTCGCTTTAAAGCCTGGTACAGAGTGCGCTAATCTCATTCGCAGATTGTATACTGATGAGGAAGCTTCAAAGAATGTATGCTGTACTTTTGCTTTTAATCCTGATTATGTTGTAAAATTAAGAGGTCATTTTCTTGATGATTTGGATGCAACTGAAACCGCAGTTTTAACTGCGCTTAAAGATGCTGATGAGTCGGTTTGCGGACAAGGTGAAAAACTGGTAAGCTTTATGAGATGGATAATGGAGAAATAAGCATTTTTCCTGAATTAAGAAAATGCCAGGTATGATTAAGGGAGACCATTGATATGAAAACAGAAAAATTTTTTCAGGAAATATATGATATCTGCAATCAAAACAGGAAAGAACAAGAGGAACGGTCAGGGTTATGAAGCAGACAGCGTTGGTGATAAAATTCGTGCAGAAATCGAGAAGTATTTCAATTTAAAAACAGATAATACAGGTTCATGGTGGGTTAAGTGGTGGTTTCTTCCTACAGGAATAGAAAAAAGCAACGATGATGTACCGAATTTTAAAGAAATGAACGATGCTGCAGTAAGACTTGCTGATATTGATACAAGAAAGAAGTTTGCTGAAATGTGTGCAAATGTGATTGCTGAAAAAGTTTTGAATATGTTTATGAGGTAATTCAGGTATCAAAGAATGTATGATATAGGATAAATCAGATATATGATATTCTGAAACCTCACGAGAAGGAAATAGAGGAAGGGGACGAGAAAGAAACTAAGGTAAGCTAAAAAAAGCCAACCGCTTGTGACAGAAGCGGTTGACAGATTTCAAGCATTCTGAGTTTTGGGAACAAACTCAATTTTTAAGTTCATATTCATTGCAGAAGCTATGCGAGTAAGCGTTTTGATGGAGGGATTGGCATTTCCGTTTTCGATCTTGCTGATGTCAGCCTGGTCTATGCCGGTAAGCTCGGAAAGCTGTTTCTGAGTAAGATTCCCGCTGTTTCGGCAGGCAATTAGCATTTTGGCAATTTCATATTCGGGAGAAAGAGCTTCATATTCCTTGCGAAATTCGGCATCATTTTCAAGCTGACGATTTAAGGTATCTCTGAAATTTTTACTCATAGTGATCACTCCTTATTGCGTTCAAGGTAATCTTTACGATATTTTTTGGCAAGCGTAATTTCGCTGTCGGGCGTTTTCTGAGTTTTCTTTACAAATCCGTTGGTAAGAATTATCTTCTTATTGACCACAAAGAAATACAGCACTCTTGTAATGTCGGAAGACACCTTTGCACGAATTCCATAAATTCCATCGCCCAGCGGTTTGGAGTGCGGCTCACGAAGCTCATTTCCGAATGTTTCAAGCAGTTCAAACTCTCTGAACATTTTAGCCTGCATTTTTGCGTTAAGAGAAAGGATAAATTCTTCGGCAGGGAATGTGCCGTCCCCTCTCTCATAGTATTCTACATCAAACAAGCTTTTACTCTCCTTTGCAATATGGTATATATCCCATATCTATATTATATACCACACATACGAAAATGTCAAGAAAAAAAGTGAACGTCTGAAGGTTCGTCCCGATGATGTGGAGAGTGCCGTTTATAAAGCTATGAAGGAGCATATTTCCGAATTTGAGGTAGCGAAAAACAGCAGTGCAAACA
>JAEDJV010000008.1 GCA_016296165.1 Oscillospiraceae bacterium
TGAACACTCTGTATTTACCCTTGGATGTTTCAGTAATTGAAAGCTTACCGCCTGTTGCCTTTGGTTCAAATGTTTTCCATGTCTTTCCTGCATCAAGCGAATAGTATCCTGTTCCATGATTGTTGCCGTCGCCCTCAGCTGTTCTTGCCATAACGTTCGGATCTGAAGGACAGTATGCAATAGCAGATGTTGAACCCATATTTGGCTGATACTGCTGCGGAATAGAATCCTTGTCCTTGTGAATAAAACCGTCATAGTCACCGATTGCTGAATAGTTATCACCGCCCGGTACACTTACGAAGTCCAGACTTACGCATTCTTCAACACCGTCAGGCTGGAAATAGAACTGAATGTCCTTTTCCGCCCATGCGTTGTCACACGCAAAGACACCGTTACCTGATGTAAGAAGGAGTCTGTCACCTTCAGGATCTCTAGGATCGATAAGAATACCGCTTCCCCAGTGACAAGCCTTGCCATAAATCCAGTCATATCCGTTTGTATCCATAGGAAGTGAAATGAATTTCTTTACGCCCGTACCTGTTGAATAGTCCGTAGGTCCCTGACCAGGAGTTATATCTTCCCATGTCTTACCTCCGTCGGCTGAGCGGAAGAAATGGTCACCCCATGCAATGGTGTCATCTGTCCATTCTTCACCATACCACTGGTCAGACCACATACCGCATGTACGTGCAAAAAGCTTGTTTGGATCATTTTTATCTGCTTCGATCATACCAATCGAATTTTTAAGATCAAACTGCTCAACAGTACCTGATTTAATATTATACTTAAACGCACCGCCTGAAGCACCAGAGAATGCAAGACCTCCGATATATGTAAAGAAAAGATTTCCGTTATGGTCGCTTGTGATGGAAAGCGGATAATTTTCATTAGGAAGAGCCTCGATTGGTTCGAATTTGTCATCCTTAACACTTGCAACGTGGATATTAGGTTTTCCGGTTACTGAGGTACCAACATAAACCTTGCCGCCTTCGATATATACACAGCCGATACCGTTCTGCTGATTATAAAGCTTATCTGGTTCTGTTGACCTTACCTTATGGTCTGTCCATGAAGGATAGAGAAGATCACCAGTAAAGAGTCCGAGTTCATCGTATCCCATTACAGGATTCCAAGTCTTTCCTCCGTCTGTTGACTTGATAAGAGCAGATTTGCCGTATGTTACATCACCACCGGCATAGATTGTGTTCGGATCATCAGGGTCAACAGCGATTGGTTCTATACATTCTCGTCCGTCACCGTTTCCATGTACCTGAATATGTTCAGTAACATCGACTTCTGTAAATGTTTTACCGCCATCAGTAGTTTTGAAGATTACTGTTCTTGCGTTTGAGAAGTATGCACAACCGCAGAGGAAGTAAGCTGTCATATCATCTGTAGGATCTATCGCAATACCCTTACAGCTGAGGAGTCCTCTGTCAGCATCAGTAATGAAGTCAAAAATCTGAACCCATCTGTTCTTGTCATAGTCATATCTGTAGCATCCGCCAACGTCCGTACGGAGATACATTTCCTTCTGACCTGTCACAATACCTGATACAAATCCGGCACCGCCCATACGCAAAGTATCCCATTCCATCTCTACGCTGTCAACAGCATTTATTACATCCTGTCTTGCTGAGTTCGAGAACACGTTAATGGTGCTTAATGAAATGGCAAGGGCAGATGCAAAAGCCAGTGCCTTTCCGTTAAAAAACTTAAAATTCATACAATCATCATCCTTTTCACAGATTAAATAATAGATTAAATTATATCTAATTTAATTATGTATTCGTTTACTTAAATTAATTTTACATCATTTTTTGCAATCTGTCAATAGATAAATAAAAATAAATATGACGATTTATACAAAAGAACGAATGTATATTTAACTAAAATTGTATAAAAATAAACTGACTAATAAAATAGAAAAAGGCTTATAAATCTGAAAACCAGTTTTATAAGCCTGATAAATATATTCTGAAATTAATCGCCAAATGATACGCCAAGATTTCTGGCCGTTTTGACAATCTGTTCGTTTGGATTGACGAACTTTGTAAGTCCGGCAATATCCTCAAGTTTATTGGCTGTGACAACTGAATTTACCATTGCCACTGTTTTGCCATAATCCTCTTTTTTAATTAAGCCGGCAGCATAAACGCCGAACTTGGTAGCAAGTATCCTGTCGTAAGCTGAAGGCGAACCTCCTCTTAGCATATGTCCCGGAACACATACTCTTGATTCTATGCCTGTCTTGCTCTGAATCTGAGCAGCGATCCTGCTTGTTGCAGTAAGAATTCCAAGTTCCTCACGTCTTTTTGCGCGCTCTTTTTTCTTCATTTTGGCTTCTTCTACATCAAAAGCACCCTCTGCAACTGCTACAATAGAGAATCCCTTTCCAGATTCAGCACGCTTTGAAAGTGCGTCAGCTACCTTGTCTATATCGTAAGGAATCTCAGGAATAAGAATAACATCTGCTCCGCCTGCTATTCCTGCATTGACGGTAAGCCATCCTGCCTTATTGCCCATTATCTCACATATGAGAATTCTTGAATGACTCGCTGCTGTTGTATGAAGTCTGTCAAGAGCATCAGTCGCAATATCTACAGCTGTATGGAATCCAAAAGTAACATCTGTTCCGTAGATATCATTGTCAATGGTTTTTGGAAGACCGATAACATTAAGTCCTTCATCAGCAAGGAGCTTTGATGTTTTGTGAGTTCCGTTTCCTCCAAGAGTAAGGAGACAATCAAGCTTCTGCTTTTTATATGTTTCCTTCATGTTTTTTACTTTGTCAACATTGTCGTCACCGATAACAGTCATCATCTTAAACGGCTGTCTCTTGGTCCCAAGAATTGTGCCACCCTGTGTAAGTATACCTGAAAAATCAGACGGGTTCATGTCCCTTGCGATATTGTTTATAAGTCCGTAATAACCATTCTGAATACCGACAATCTGAACATTGTCTTCACCGAGCATTTCAAAACATGCCTTAGCAACACCTCTGATAGTGGCATTAAGTCCCGGACAGTCTCCGCCGCTTGTGAGTATACCGATTCTTCTTTTCATATTAAATCCATCCCCATTCTGCTGCATAGCAGCTGATTTTTTTGTATAATAAAATATTATTGCATACTGTTTCTTAAATATTCAGTAAGTTCCGCTGCGCACATCGGTTTACCGAACAAAAATCCCTGAACATAATCACAGCCAAAGTCCTCTAACATCTTCAGCTGACCTTCTGTTTCAACACCCTCGGCGATTGTTTTTATTTTCTTTGATTTTGCAATCTTGATTACGGCTGAAACAATCTCCTGTGCAACCAGATCATCCTCTATAAGAGTAATGAACGATCTGTCAAGTTTAAGGAGAGTTATAGGCATTTTCTGAATATAACTCAGAGATGAATATCCTGTTCCGAAATCGTCCATTGCAAGTTTAAGACCCATATCGCGAAGTTCCTGCATTTGCTGAACCGCAAAATCAATATCTTTCATTGCAAGTGATTCAGTAAGTTCAATCTCAAGCCACTCTGCAGATAAACCTGTTTCCATAAGCTTTTCATAGATATACTGTTTCACATCCTTCTGATAGAAATCTTCAGAAGTGAGATTTATCGACATTATAATCGGAGGAAGCCCCATGTTCTGCCACAGTCTGTTCTGCCTGCATGCTTCATCCATTACGTATTCGCCTATTTTTGTAATAAGATGAGAGTTTTCTGCAACAGGAACAAAATGCTCAGGAGTAATAATCGTACCATCAGGTTTAATCCATCTGATAAGTGCTTCCACACCCATTATTTTTTTTGTTTCAATAGAGATCTTAGGCTGATAGAAAAGCACCAGTTCTCCTGCTTCTATTGCATCAGCAAGTGACTTTTCAAGAGCAGCAGCAGAAATAATACTGTCATGAACACTCGAATCAAACCTAATCAGAGATCTTTTCTTTTCACCTGTTGAAAGTGCAAATTCGGCTCTTTCAAATACAGTTATAAAATCTTCTCCGTCAGCAGGCATTCTCGAATAACCGGCTGAACATGAAATATTCTGATTGAAAAGATGCTTTTTACCTATGCTGGCTATCTCAGTTTGTATTTCCTGAATTAATAGTACAGGATAGTTAGGATCGCCATAGTCCTGAATAACCAGAACAAAATTGTCACCGCCTACACGTGCGGCAAAACCATTTTTCCCTTTTTTCTTGTAAAGAATATCAGCGAAATCTTTGAGCATTTTGTTGCCGTTATTGTATCCGCATGCATCATTAATAATATGGAAACTGTCAATATCAAAATCAATTACCCAGTAAGACAGTTCAAGAATCTTACAGCATTCGTACATTTCCTGACCGCTGATTACAAGTTTGTTTCGGTTGTAGATGCCTGTTATCTCATCGATATACGCCATACGTTCAATCAGCATATCCTTTTCTTTATCTTTGGAAATATCAATAATCGCACCACCGATTACCGGCATACCGTAGCTGCTTGTCTGAACGTTTTTATATCTGAAAGTATACCATCTGAATTTTCCGTTAGCTGATTTTATACGCATATCCATACTGTTTGTATGCATAACCTTAACACTGTTCGTTCTGGCGGCTTTCAGATAACTCTCAAAAAGCATTCGGTCATCTCTGTGAATAAGAGCCATGAAGTCATCGATTCTTATCTTGTCACTGTAAATTCCAAGCATATCCTGAAGTTCTTTTGTAATATGGAAACTGTCGTCACAGTGTTCATTTAAAATGATGCCTATTTCTGAAAGATTCATAGCCATAGCGTAATGCTTCTCTGAAGCCATAAGTCTATTATTAGTAAAATTGAGTTGCTGACGGATAAGTTTATTTTCGGTTACATCAAATCCAACCGATATGATAAATCTGCCTCCAGTTTTACTTCCGGCAATAAGTACGGAACTGGTCCAGTTTATATAGATAACACCAAACCGGGATGTAATCGAGAATTCTCTTGCCTGTGCTAACAGCATATCTGCTTTATCCTGCGCGATAAATCCCTGAGGAAAAAGGATATTCAGAAGTTCTTCATTTGAAATCTGCATTCTTTCCTCACCAAGAATTTCCTTCAATCTGTCATTAACAAGAATAGTTTTATTGTCTTCTGACCATATTATCACAAAAGCATTGATGACATTCATTAATTTAACAATTCTTTGCTTGCTCATCTCCGCTTCCCGTTTTTTCTGTCTGTATTGATTTTTCCGATGCCTGATTATAAGAATGAACGTCAGCACAAAGAAAAACAAAAAAATCCAGACAGAAACTTGTGGTTTAACAAAAGAGAAAACAACAAGAAGGACAGATATGATAAAATATAAAATATCAAATAAAAAAAATTTAGGTTTCAATTTTGATCAGACTCCTGACCTGAATAAAGTTTTTTATATTGTTTACAAACAAATTTTTATAACTTTATCATTTTTATTTATATTTAAATTATATCAAAAATTCATTGTCATTGTCAATCTGATTTTTGAAAATTTTTGTTGCTTTTTTCATTGATTTCACATTATATTCACATTTTTATAGTAGTATTATCTTAAAATAATAATCAGGAGGATCTGTCTTATGAGCAAAATACTTATAGTTGATGATGAAGTAAATATCCGTTTGGTAGTAAAAGAATATGCCGAATTTGAAGGTTATGATGTTGATGAAGCTGAAAACGGTATGCAGGCTATAGATATGGTAAAAAACAATGATTATGACCTCATTATAATGGATGTTATGATGCCTAAACTTGATGGTTATTCTGCATGCAAGGAAATAAAAAAGATAAAAAGCATACCAGTAATAATGCTTTCGGCAAGAGGCGAGGAATATGATAAACTGTTCGGTTTTGAAATAGGTATTGACGACTACGTTGTAAAGCCTTTTTCTCCAAAGGAACTCATGGCTCGAATAAAGGTAGTAATAAAAAGAAATACCGGTACAAATGATAAATCATCAGACCGATTCAAATTTGAAGGTCTTGAGATTGATATGGCCGGACGTGAGGTATATGTAAACGGAGAAAGAGCGTCAATGACCCCAAAAGAATATGACCTTCTTTTCTTCCTTGTAAAAAACAAAAATCTTGCTATGTCCAGAGACAAACTTCTCGAGAGTGTCTGGGGATACGACTTCTTTGGCGATGACAGAACCGTTGATACTCATATCAAAATGCTCCGCAACAGTCTTGGTGAATACAGAAAGTTTATCGTAACACTACGCGGAATGGGGTATAAGTTTGAAGCTGAATAAAAAGCAATTCAAAGGAATCCATATCAAACATCATATTCTGTTCAGTTATCTTATTATTATTCTGTGTGTTATCGTTTTGCTCTGGAGTTTCCAGATATTATACCTGCAAAAATTCTACGAAACACTCAGAATTTATTCTGCTGAGAAAACAGTACACAGCATGATTGACAATTTCGAAAAAACTGAAATAGAAACTGAAAAACAGTTTACAGAGCTTATGACCTCATTTGATACACTTGCATCAGAGGCTGACTGCTCCTTTATGATTGTAAACAACTACTACAGGGTACTTTATGAAAATAACAAGTCAATGTCATACCAGTTTACACGAAAAGATATGGATTATCTTCAGACAAACGCAAACCTGAAAGACGGATATTTTATGACTAGTGTCGATGGTGCCGTCAATAACAGTAAGGTCGTGATAATCTGTTCTGTTCTTAAAGATACAGATAAAAATATCATCGGATACCTGATGCTGAATTCCCTTATTACTCCGGTAAACACTACTATTACGATGCTCAAAAACAGCACATATATCATCACCGTTATTCTCATTATAATTTCAATAATCCTCTCTGTTATCATGTCTCAGAGCATTGCATATCCTATTCAGAAGATAACTGATTCTGCTGAGAAAATGGCAAAAGGTGAATTTAAAACGGAGTTTGACGGCGGATCATATGCTGAAACAAAACAGCTTGCAAAAACACTCAACTACGCCTCCTCCGAAATTTCAAAAATTGACGAACTTCAGAGAGACCTGATTGCCAATGTTTCTCACGATCTCCGAACTCCTCTCACCATGATTAAAGCCTATGCAGAAATGATACGCGATCTTTCGGGTGAGAAAAAAGAAAAACGTGAAGAACACCTTAAAATCATTATAGACGAAACCGACAGACTAGCTCTTCTTGTAAGCGACATGCTTGATCTCTCAAAACTTGAAAACGGAAGTCAGACTCTTAATTATACAAGTTTCGATATGAATTCAAAACTCAAGGATATTATAGAACGATATAAGGGTTTTTCAGAACCTATGGGCTATAAAATAAATTTTAGTGATGATACTCCTGTACTGGTAAAATGCGATGTAGTAAAAATAGAACAGGTTATCTATAATCTGATTAATAATGCGGTAAACTATACAGGTGAAGACAAACAGGTATATGTTTCACAGGAAATTGAAGAAGATTTTGTAAAGGTAACGATTCGTGATACCGGAAAAGGAATTTCTGAAGAAAATATTCACCAGATTTTTGACAAATACTATAGGTGTGAAAAGACTAAACGTGAAGTAGTTGGTACTGGACTTGGTCTCTCAATTGTAAAAGCTATACTAAAAAAACACAACTTCCCTTTTGGAGTCCAGAGTACTCTTGGTGAAGGAACTACATTCTGGTTCAAAGTAAAACGTGATAAAGAATCTATATGTATATAATTTTTGATACAATTTATTTCAATGCGCTGGATTATTCATATAATTTAGCGCATATTTTATTCTAAAAGTACAAACAATCCGTAATCAATATTTATCACATAATTTTCACTTTTTCTTCATATTGTTTTCACTTAAGGACTTTATAATATAACCATACTCGATGAGGGAACGGAAAACAAGAGTCCCACAAACAAGCTAACAACATTGGAAAGTCGAGTATTTGATTCACGGTATTTTACGTTTACCCCAACGTAGAATATAAATCCCCAATAATCCCTATATCATAACCAAAAACACTCCTTCTTGTAAGGAGTGTTTTTGGTTAACAATGTTTTTTTATTTTATAAAGAAAAAGCACAGGTCTATGATAACCTGTGCATTTTTTTAATTTAAGAATTTAAATTTTCTTGCTTCCGGTACAAAGTACTGATAAGCCTCATTTTCATTTACAGCATCTACTGAACGAAATCTTACTTCACCGTTAATCGTAAGGACATCTCCGTATTCGGAATCTGTAGTCCATTCAGGGATAAGATTAAGATTATTCTTTCTGACATTGTAAACTACTCTCTTGTAGCCTTTTTCAATAAATTTTATGTTACTGTAGATGATATCGCGGTCATTCGGTTCAATAGCTACTTTAGTAGTTCCCTGGGATGAGTCAGTAATATCAAGTACATAACATCTGTAACTCTGAGAAGGTGAAACGGACTGAAACGTCACTACATCTACTGTATTTCCCATAAAAACATTAGTATAAAGGTAAAATGCAAGAATGAATATTATGTAAAGAAGAAGATAGATTGTTCCGAGAATGGTTTTTATCCCCTCTCCTGCACCACTGAAGAAAAATACCAAAACCGATAAAATTCCAAGCGGTATCAAGATTACCATATTTTCTTTACTGTAATAAAGAATTACTATAGGCAAATAAAAAATCAATCCGAAAAGTCCGCATATAGATGTTAAAATCTGTTTTCTGGTATAAAGCATCGTTCCGCCAAACAACAGTCCGAGGAAAACCTCAAGCACTATCAGCGAAACTTTATTGGTTATCTGTATGTCATAATACAGAGATGATGATGCCAGAAATACCATTAACCCTGCGTATCCTATACTCAAAAGAGACAGGATTCTCTTTATCAGCAGTTTAGTGTTTATATTTTCAGGCAAAGAATTATTCCTCCTTAATTATTTGTTCTGTTATATATATAAGCCGGTCAAAAAAATAACTGACTTCTCTAATTATAACATTTTATAGGTCAAGATACAATACTTTTAATGAAAAATATTTTTCTTATATTTTACTGTTTATCTGCGTACTTGTTTTATCATGTTTACAACATCCCAAAAATGTGGTAAAATGAATTGATATTAAAAAAAAAAGGATTTGAATTATGGTTAAAAAAATTATTCTTATGCTATGTCTTATTGCATGCATGACTTCCATTTTCATTTTTTCTTCTCAAAATTCTCAGATTTCCGGTGACTTAAGCGGAGGAATAACACAGAAAATTGCTGAGATATTCGTAAAAGACTTTGACACATTTAGTCCTGAAAAACAAAGGGAAATAGTTGAAGGGATGCATTTTTACATAAGAAAAGCTGCACATTTCAGCATATATGCTGCACTTGGTTTTTTTGCATTTTTAAATGCTGATATCTATATCCGGAGAACAGGAAGAAAATTTCTTCTTTCCCTCCCCTTCTGTCTCATATACGCTGCATCCGACGAAATTCACCAGCTTTTTACTGACGGGAGGTGCGGAAGCCCGATCGATGTTATGATTGATTTTTCCGGTTCTGTAACCGGAACTCTTGTCGCTTTTTGTATTTTAAATATTTTTACTTTATTTTTCAAAAAAATTTCAAAAAACTATTGACAAATAAAAAAAACGATTATATAATAAACTCATAGTTATCTTATATATTTCAAATTCTATGAGCAAAAGTAAGTAGTCAGTAAAACGGTCTTACAGAGAGTCTGGCATTGGTGGAAGTCAGGCAGATACGCTATTGTACGAATGGATTTGTGAGAAGCCCGGTGAAATTTTTTTGATTAAAGTATTCGGTGCCGTAAGCTCCACGTTACAGGAGCAGGATATAAGGTATTTTTATACCCGTATCTGATAATGAGGAGACTTAAGAAAAGTCTTGAATTTGGGTGGCACCACGGTATGTCTATCGTCCCTGTAACGGGATGATAGGCATTTTTTGTTTTTATAAAGTTTTTGGAGGTATCACTATGCTAAAGACGATCACAACTATCAATGAAATTAAAAATCATCTGAAAGATTACAATATGGCTCCTGTTTTGTTTGAAGCCCTGTCTGATACACAGACTCCGGTAAGAGTCTATCAGACATTAAGCCAGGGAAAAGACAACAGTTTCATTCTTGAAAGTGTAGACAATAATGAAAAATGGGGTCGTTATTCATTTATTGGTATTAATCCGAAACTTGAAATTGTCATCAAGGACCATCAGGCACAGATAAAATCAGCAACAAATACTGAAACTGCACGTGTAGACGACCCGGTAAGATTTATATCCTACTTCATTGAAAAATATAAAATGCCGAAAATACAGAATGCCCCGAAACTTCTCGGTGGTCTTGTGGGTTTCTTTGGCTATGATACAGTAAGATATATGGAAACAAAACTTACTGATATTCCTTACGATGATATCGGTCTTCCGGATTGTGATCTTTTCCTGTATGACGAATTAATAGCTTTTGACCATCTAAGCGGAAAAATAATAATTATAGAAAATATTCTTAAAGATACACCGGTCAGCGTTGAAGAACAATACGAAAAAGCATGTGCACGCGCTGCTGAAGTTTATGAACAGACATTCTCGTCTTATAATGTGGTACGCAGCACTCCTTCACAGAAGGAATTTACACTAACTTCCAACATGACAAAAGAAGAATTCGAAGAAAACGTCAAGAAGGCAAAAGAACATATTGTAAACGGCGATATATTCCAGATTGTTCTCTCCCAGCGTTTCGAGATAGATAATCCGCCTGACAGTTTCTCTGTTTACCGAATGCTAAGAGCAACAAATCCTTCACCATATCTCTTCTATTTCAAAAACCCTGACTACTGTATCGCAGGAGCTTCGCCTGAAATGCTTATAAATGTAACTGATTCAGTAATCACTACAAAACCAATAGCAGGAACCATGCCAAGAGGAACTACCGACGAAGAAGACATTCGTTTTGAAAAACAGCTTCTCTCAAACGAAAAGGAACTTGCGGAACACACTATGCTGGTTGATCTTGGAAGAAATGATATTGGAAAGGTTTCTGAATACGGATCAGTAAAGGTATCAAACCTTATGCATATAGAACGATATTCAAAAGTAATGCACATAGTTTCAGACGTTTCAGGTAAACTGATCAAAGACAAAAATGCTATAGATGCTCTCCTATCAGTCCTTCCTGCCGGAACACTTTCCGGTGCTCCTAAAGTTCGTGCAATGGAACTTATTGATAAATTCGAAAAAACAAAAAGGTGTCTGTACGGAGGAACAGTAGGATATCTTGGATTTGACGGAAATATTGATACCTGTATTGCAATAAGAACGGTACTGTTTAGAAACAACAAAGCATATATACAGGCCGGAGCAGGAATCGTAGCTGATTCAGTTCCTGAAAATGAATACAATGAAACCAAAAACAAAGCGATGGCCATGATAAATGCAGTAACTGAAGCTGCAGGTTTGTAATATTTTATAAGGAGGAACAATTACTATGATTATAATGATAGACAACTATGACTCTTTTACCTACAACCTGTACCAAATGATAGGCACTATGTATCCGGATATCAAAGTATTCAGAAATGATGCTGTAACTATAGAAGAAATAGAAAAACTTAATCCTGAAGCAATTATCATTTCACCAGGTCCTGGATATCCGGCAGATGCAGGAATTTCAATACCGGTTATAAAACATTTTGCAACACAGATACCAATCCTTGGTGTTTGTCTTGGACATCAGGCAATAGTTGAAGCGTTTGGCGGAAAAATAATAAAAGCTAAACAGCTTATGCATGGTAAATCAAGTGAAATCTCAATAGCTTCAAACTCAATACTTTTTGATTCACTTCCGGAAAAAATCAAAGTCGCAAGATATCATTCACTTATAGCAGACAGTGCAGAAAACCCTGACTGCTTAATGGTTACAGCGCGTGACGAATCAGGACAGATAATGGCCGTTGAACACAGAGTTTATAAAGTATTCGGCGTTCAGTTCCATCCGGAATCAATTCTCACAACTGAAGGTGAATCCATAATAAGAAATTTTCTTAAGAACATTGAAAGCTATGGAAAATCCGGCAGTATAATTCAAACTGATGAAAAAACAGAACTCAAAAAATACATTTCAAAAATTACTGACAAACGTGAACACCTTACAGAAGATGAAGCACATGAAGCTATGCTCTGCATAATGAACGGAAACGCAACAGACGCGCAGATTGCTTCATTGCTTACAGCAATGAAACTAAACGGGGAAAATATCGAAGAAATAACCGGATTTGCTAAAGGAATGCGTGAAATGGCTTCAGCAGTTACGAGCTGCAGTGACGCTGTCGATATAGTAGGCACCGGTGGTGATATGTCAAACACATTTAACATATCCACTACATCATCCTTTGTAATCTCGGCCTGCGGTGCAAAAGTTGCCAAGCACGGAAACAGAAGTGTTTCAAGTAAAAGCGGTGCAGCAGACATTCTTGAAAGTGTTGGTGTAAAGATAGCCTCCACTCCGGAAGAAGCAAAAAAATATATAGATACAATCGGACTTTCATTCCTTTTTGCGCAGAGTTATCACAGCAGTATGCGATTTGTTGCTCCGGCAAGAAGACAGCTGGGAATCAAAACAGTATTCAACATTCTCGGACCTCTTACAAATCCGGCAAAAACAGACTATATTCTTCTTGGAACATATTCCAAAGACCTTTTAAAACCAATGGCTGAAGTTCTGATAAAACTAGGAATTAAGCGTGCAATGCTTGTATATGGAAACGACTGTCTAGATGAGATTTCAATCTCAGCACCTACTTCTGTATGTGAAATAAAAGACGGGAATATTTCAGAATATGAGCTAACCCCAGAAGACTTTGGATTTAAAACAGAGAGTAAGGAATCTATTGCCGGCGGGACCCCTGGTGAAAACGCCGATACCACACTCAAAATTCTTTCAGGTACTCTGAAAGGACCAAAGAGAAACATTGTAGTAATGAATTCCGCTGCAGCACTTTACATAACCGGAAAAGCATCTTCCATCAAAGATGGTGTCAAACTCGCTGAAAATGCAATCGACTCCGGAAAAGCGCTTGAAAAACTCAATCAACTCATAAAACTTACTAACGGAGGAAGCGTATTATGATCCTCGATGACATAATAGTAAAGAGAAAAATTCAGCTTGAAAGAGAAAAAGCTGCTGTCTCCCCTGAAAAAATGAAGGAACTGGCCCTATCATCAGAAAGAAAAACGATAAGTTTCAAAGACGCATTATTAAAAAACGGGATGAGCATTATTTCAGAGGTAAAAAAATCCTCTCCTTCAAAATCAGTAATATGCGAGGATTTTCACCCTGTAGAACAGGCGATCCAGTATGAAAAATCCGGAGCAGACGCAGTATCATGTCTTACAGAAGAATTTTATTTTAACGGAAACAGTAAATATCTGAGCGATATAAGAGAAAGTATTAATCTTCCTTTACTGAGAAAAGATTTTATTTTTGATGAATATCAGATATACGAAGCCAAAGTAATTGGTGCTGATGCAATACTTCTTATCTCTGCCATACTTGATACTGATACTATAATGAAATTTAAGGAATTAGCTGATTCACTCGGTCTCGATTGTCTCTGTGAAATACATAATGAAGAAGAACTGAAAAAGCTCCTTCCCGCCCGACCGGAGATAATAGGAATAAACAACAGAAACCTTAAAACTTTTGAAGTTTCACTTGAAACAACCGGCAGACTTTCAACACTCATTCCTAAAGAATGTGTAAAAGTATCCGAAAGCGGAATAAGAAACAATGAGGATATGAAACTTCTCCGTTCATACGGCGCTGATGCAGTTCTGATAGGCGAAACCCTTATGCGTTCACCGAACGTAGCAGATACCATAAGAGAACTAAGAAAGGATATAATATGAAGCTGAAATTCTGCGGTATCAGACGAAAAGAAGACATAGACTATATTAATATAGTAAAACCTGATTACATTGGATTTGTTTTTGCTGATTCAAAAAGATTCATTTCACCTGACGATGCCCGCTGTCTTATAAAAAAGACAAACCCGGAAATCAAAAAAGCTGGTGTATTTGTAAACGAAAGTCTGTCAGGAATAGTAAATGCAGTCAAAACTTCCGGAATTGACATCATTCAGCTCCATGGCGATGAAGACGCAGATTACATAAACAGTCTGAGAAATCTTACTGACTGTGAAATCTGGAAAGCTGTCAGAGTAAAAAAAACTGAAGACATATTAAAATCCGAAAAAATCGGTGCCGATATGCTTTTGCTTGATAGTTTTTCAGAGGCACAATACGGAGGAACCGGAAAAACAGCTGACTGGAATATTATAAAATCTTCAGGTATCTCCTCTCCGTTCTTTCTGGCAGGAGGAATTAATGAAAACAATATTCAGGAAGCTATATCATCTGTTTCACCTTTTGGAATTGATATTTCAGGAGGTATTGAGACAAACGGATATAAAGATATCAATAAAATGAAAAAAATAATAGATTTAATTGAAAGGAATGATTAGAATAATGTCACAGGAAAAAGGCAGATTCGGAAAATTTGGAGGTCAGTATGTTCCTGAAACAGTAATGCATGCTGTAGAAGAACTGGAAAAAGCATACAACAAATACATTAACGATGAGGAGTTTAACAGAGAACTTCGTGATCTCTACAGAGATTATGCTTCGAGACCTTCAATGCTTTATTATGCAGAAAAAATGACAAAGGATCTCGGTGGTCCAAAGATTTACATCAAACGTGAGGATCTTAACCACACAGGTTCACACAAAATCAACAATGTTCTCGGTCAGCTTCTCCTCGCAAAGAAAATGGGAAAGAAGAGAGTAATTGCAGAAACAGGTGCAGGACAGCATGGAGTTGCAACTGCAACAGTCGCAGCATTAATGGGATTTGAATGTCAGGTCTACATGGGACGTGAAGATACCCAGAGACAGTCACTCAACGTTTACAGAATGGAACTTCTCGGAGCAACTGTAGTTCCCGTTGACAGCGGAACCAAAACACTCAAGGATGCAGTAAATGAAGCAATGAGAGACTGGGCTGCAAACTGTGAAGATACTTTTTACTGCATAGGTTCAGTAATGGGGCCTTATCCTTATCCTGAAATGGTAAGAAATTTCCAGAAAATTATTTCTGAAGAAGCAAGAGCACAGATACTCGAAAAGGAAGGCAGACTCCCTGATGCTGTTATTGCATGTGTTGGCGGCGGTTCAAATGCAATGGGAATGTTCTACAACTTTATTAATGACAAAGATGTAAGACTCATCGGTGCCGAAGCTGCCGGAAAGGGAGCTGATACAACACTTCATGCAGCTACAATGACTAAGGGTGATGTTGGCATATTCCATGGAATGAAATCTCTTTTCCTTCAGAACGAGGAAGGACAGATTGCACCGGTTTACTCAATTTCTGCCGGTCTTGACTATCCGGGCATCGGACCTGAACATGCTTATCTTCACGATACAGGACGCGCTGAATACGTAAATGTAACTGACGAGGAAGCGGTATGTGCTTTTGAATATCTTTCAAGAACTGAAGGAATAATACCAGCTATAGAATCAGCGCATGCTGTTGCTGCAGCTCTCAGAGAAGCGCCTAAAATGAACAGCGACCAGATTATGATTATCTGTCTCTCAGGAAGAGGAGACAAAGACGTTTACCAGATTGCAAAGTACAGAGGAGTAGAATTAAATGAACAATAGAATTGAAAACAGACTTGCAGAATTAAAGTCACAGAATAAAAAGGCTCTTATAACTTATATTACAGCCGGATGTGGTGGATACGAACAGACAGAGGAAGCTGTTCTTGCAATGGAAAAAGCAGGCTCTGATATTATTGAGATAGGTGTACCTTTCTCAGATCCGATTGCCGAAGGTCCTATCATACAAGGTGCAAGCATAAAGGCGTTAAACCGAAATACTACACTGGCAGGAATATTTGAAATGGTTAAGAGATTACGCCAGAAGACTGATATGCCGCTTGTTCTTATGCTCTATATAAATACAGTTTTCAAATATGGCGTAGAAAAATTTTTCATTAATTGTAAAGAAGCAGGAATCGACGGTATTATCGTTCCTGACCTTCCTTTTGAAGAATTTGATGAAATAAATCCTACTGCAGAAAAATATGGCATAATTTCAATTAGCCTGGTTACACCGGTTTCATACGACAGAATAGAAAAAATAGCCAAAAGCGCAAAGGGATTTCTTTACTGCGTTTCATCAACCGGAGTTACTGGTGTAAGAGAACATCTTAACACTAATTTTGCTGATTTCCTTGAAAGAGTAAAAAAACACTCAGCTATTCCTAACATTCTTGGTTTTGGTATTTCTACAGCTGAACAGGCAAAATACTTAAAACAGTTTAGTGACGGAATTATAGTGGGAAGTGCAATAGTCAGACTAATAGATGAGGATGACCGCGCCGGTTCAACCAAAAGGATTACCGAACTTACAACTTCACTAAGAGAAGCACTTGATTCTCAGGATTAATTATACTTTTTTCAGAGAGATTTTAGATAAATAATTGTTTTTTATCCGGTTTTGTTCTATAATATAAAAAAAGAGAAAGGATAAAAAACATGAATGATAAAACGGGAAAAACAGCAAAATTATTCTGGATAATACTTACATCTCTGATTTCTACCGCGCTTATAATAATAGTATCAGCCATCTTTTTTTCAATAGCCGCTGTTTTCATATTTTCAGAAAAACTTGAGAATGTTACTGAAATAGTCATTCCGGAACCTGCAAAAGAAAAATCATCCTGTATCTATGTTCCGGATGGCGAAAATGAAGAATATAAGCTGATATACAAAGTCACTCCTTATTCAGGTGATGTCAATATAGAGATAGATGCTGCCGAACTTCCCGAATATGTAAAAAATGCCTTTGTGAGCATAGAAGATGAACGATTCTATGACCACGAAGGCATAGATATAATAACCACGACTTTTGCTCTTACAAAAGAAATAATGCGGGTTTTAGGTTTTTATACATCCGGAGACAGAACCGGAGGTTCAACAATTACTCAGCAGCTTGTTAAAAACATTACATCTGATGATACGGTATCTGTTGACAGAAAACTCCGAGAAATTTCCAGAGCAGTAAATCTTGAAAATCAATATTCAAAAGAGGATATACTTGAAAAATACCTTAACATAATTTATTTTGGACAGAATAGTGACGGACTTAATATGTACGGTATAGAAGCTGCCGCGATAGGATATTTCGGTAAACACGCAAAAGATCTTACCATATCAGAAACTGCGTGCCTTGCTGCTATCCCGCAGAATCCGTATCTTCGTAATCCTCTGAACAATGATGAAGGAAATTCAGAACGAAGGATTTACTGTCTGAAAAAAATGTTTGAACTTGGATATATTTCTTCAGAAGAATATGAAAAAGCTTTAAATACGAAACTTACATTTTCAGATAATGTTGCTGAAGATGAAAAAATCTCACTTGCAGAGTGTACTGATGATTTTATCAATCCTGAACCTACAACCTGGGTAATAGATACCGCACTCTCTGAGTTCTGCGATTATATTTGTGAACTCAAAGGCATTGACCGTGAAGCCGGAATGGCAGAATTTATGAATGGCGGTTATGAACTGTATCTTACAGTTGATGAAAATATTCAGAATGAACTGGAAAAAAATTTTTCAGATTACACCTATTTTCCCGAAGAAAAAGCATGGTATACAGATGATACAGGTACAGAAATATCTGAAAATATTCAGGCTGCAGCTGTAGTGATGGACTACAAAGGCAGAATAAAGGGAATTGTAGGGCGTATCGGTGAAAAAAAAGAATCATTCTGCTGGAACAATGCACTTCATTCACATCGTCAGCCTGGATCTACAATCAAACCGCTGACTTCATATGGTTACGCCCTTGAAAATGATCTTATAACATGGTCTGATTTATTTTATGACACTCCCCTTCCTGCAGGTATTGCAGCTGAAAGTGAATGGCCGGTAAACTACAACGGAACAGTTTCCGGTGAGTGTCATCCTTTGTATGAAATGATCGCTCATTCTTACAATACAGTTCCGGCACAACTGTGTAACAAATATGGACTCGAAAATATTTTTGATTTTTCTGTAGACAAACTTCATCTTAATCTTGACAGGGAAACCGATATGACATATGCTGCACTAAGTATAGGAGCAACCGGAACCGGACCAAATCTTATTAATCTTGCAAATGCCTATATGCCGTTCGGAAACGGCGGGATCTATTATGAGGCACATATAATAAACCGAATAAAAGATTCCTGTTCAAGTCGTGTATATGTTGAAAATGACGCCAGAAGAGGAGAAAGGGTTATCAAAGAAGAGACAGCTTTCATTATGAATAGACTGCTCAGACAGGTAGTGGAAAAAGGCACCGGTAAGCAGGCACTTCTTAAAAACAAGAATAATATTGGTAAAACCGGTACAACGGAAAATTATCGTGACATTCTTTTTGCAGGTCTGACTGAAGATTTTGTTTCTGTCCTGTGGATAGGCTATGAGAACGCTGAAAATCCATACACATTAAAAAACACTTCTTCAGCCGGCGTATGGAAAGACGTTTTCGGGAACTTTGCCGATAACTATATATCGGGGGCTTCCTTTCCTGAATGCGAAAATGTTATATATACAGATTACTGCGCTCAGTCGGGACTTCCTGCCTCTTCACGATGCATATCAGGTGGAAAAGGTTACTATAGATCTGAAAATATACATTACTGTAATATTTCTCATAACGACAAAAGCAAAAAACACATACCCTCACCTAACTGACACTGGATGGGGGTATTAATATTTTACATGTTTTCTGAATATATTATAGTAAGCGAAAATAAATTTTCCTTTACTATAACTATGCATTGTCAGAGCAAACAAATTTGATATGTAAAACAATTAATTTAGAGCTTTTTTTACAAAATAATTGTCTTTTAAAAAAAATATATTAACAAACCCGAATTTATGTGTTATAATAATTATATCTGCATAAATATCATTTTTGTTTTGCAGCTGGAAGGAGGAAACTGATGGACGATAAAAAAATAAACTCATCCAATGATGATTACATCGACAAACTAATCAGTGAAATTGAAGATACAGGTGATATTCTGGACACTATCCAGCCGGAAGAACCGGTCTCCGAATCTGAAGAAACGGAACAAAACATTGACAGTACAAGTGATAACGAAAGCATTATCGACAGTATAATAGAAGATACTCATGCTTCAGATGAAAAGAAAGAAGAAATTAAGTCATCTGACAAACCGGATCAAAGAGAACCTGCTGTCAGTTTCAGAGAAAGACTCAACGACATAAAAAATGAAATTGTTGAGCAGTACAAGGAAATTTATTCTGATTATGCTGAAGAAAGAAAAATCAGAAAACGCGAATCTATCAAAGAATTTTACGGTGGAAAACCACCGGCTGACAAAAAAGCACGAGCTTTGTATATAAGCATGTATGCCGTAAAAAAATTCTTTTCAATTCTTGGGACAAGTATTTTTTCAATCTTTCTCATCTTTGTACTTACCGGAACAATTGTTGGTACAACTATAACAGTTTATCTGTTAAGTTTTATGGACAGCACAACTTCTGTTGTACTTAAAGATTTCCAGCAGAGTTTTGCTTCATATATCTATCAGATGAATAAGGAAACTGAAGAATATGAACTTGTGTACAAAGCCACTCCGGCTTCCCATGATATAAAACTTGCTACAGATCTTGAAAAACTTCATGATTACACCAAATTTGCATTCGTAAGTATAGAAGACGAACGTTTTTATTCACATGAAGGTGTTGACTTCAAGAGAACGGGTGCAGCTGTCGTAAACCTTGTTTTGAATAAACTTGGAGTTTCAAAAAGCTACTTCGGTGGTTCCACAATCACACAGCAGCTTATCAAAACAGTAACCGGTGACGACGAGGACACCTGGGAACGTAAGATGAGAGAAATCTTCACTGCAATGAAGTTTGAAAAGAACTACACAAAAGATGATATTCTCAGCGCTTACCTTAACGAAATCTACTTTAGTGAAATAGACGGCTATCACATGTACGGAATCGAAGCTGCTTCAATAGGATATTTCGGCAAACCGGCTGAAGAACTGACAATTGCAGAGTCAGCTATGCTTGCTTCTATTCCAAAATCTCCAAACTATTATAACCCTGCAAAGAATTTTGAAGAAAATAAAGAACGTAAGAATATATGTCTTTATAAGATGTTTGAACTTGGTGTAATTTCTGCCGATGAATACGAACAGGCTGTTGATGAACAGGTCATGCTCACAACGACACCAGGTTTCAAGGAAAGTCATCCAAACTATATGAAACTTACTGAAAGTGATGACGACTTTAAAAATCCTGAAACTAACTCATGGCCTGTTGATACTGCAATTTTTGAATTTGGCGATTATCTCAAGGATACTTACGAACTTGAAACAAGAGATGACGGTATTGCAATGTTTAACAGCGGCGGATATAAAATATATCTTTCTGCCGATACAGAACTTCAGGCTCATCTTGATGAAACATTCAGTGACTGGACATACTTCCCTGAAGATCTTTCAGACGCATATGACTATCCTGAGGATGATAGAAGAGTTCAGGCTGCACTCGCAGTTATGGACTATGAAGGACATATACTCGGTATAGGCGGACAGATTGGTAAGAAAGAAGGAAATCTTGGCTGGAATAACGCATACAGATCACATCGTCAGCCTGGTTCTACAATCAAACCTGTAACAACCTATGGATACGCTCTTGAAAATGATCTTATAACATGGTCAACATATTTTTATGATAAGCCGCTTGCTGCAGGTGTAGCAATGGAAGAAGAATGGCCTATGAACTATGATGGTTATCCATCAATGGAACGTCAACCGGTTTACTACTTCCTTAAACAGTCGATAAATACACTTCCTGCCCAGATTGTAAACCTATATGGCAAACAGGCAGTTTTCGACTTTGCCACAAAAAATCTTCATCTTGACCTTGATCCGGTTATGGACCTTGATTACTCACCTCTCTGCGTTGGCGGTACAAGTACAGGACCTACAGTAATAAACCTGGCTAACGCATATATACCATACGGTAACGGCGGCAAATACTACAAGGCAAGTATTATCAGCAAGGTTGTAGACTGCAAAACAGATGAAGTAATAATCGACAATGAAAATCGTGTCGGTGAACAGGCTGTAAGTGAAGAAACAGCTTACATTATGAACAAAATGCTTCAGAAAGTAATTACTGATGGTACTGGTACTGCAGCTCAGCTCTGGAATACAGTTGTTGCCGGCAAGACTGGTACAACTGAAGACTGGCGTGATATCACATTCGTAGGTCTGACTCCTGATTATGTATCAGCACTCTGGGTTGGTTATCCGGTTGGTATGAACCGCTGGGCTATTGAAGACGCCAACTCAGCAAGAATATGGAAAAATGTATTCGGCACATATGCAAATGAACACGCTGAAAAAAGTGACTTCCCTGACTGTGACACAGTTCTGAAACAGGTAAGATACTGTTCGTACACAGGGCTTATAGCTACATCGAGATGTCCGGGAGGAAATGTCGGATACTATAAACCAACTGACGCTTACTGTTCATATCACTAAAAATCAAACAATCCGGTTTTTATAAACCGGATTGTTTTTTTATATTAAGAAAATATTAAAAAATTAATTTTTTTAGGTTTTATCTATTAACAAACATTTGAATTTATGTTATAATGAAGTGGAGTGTAAATTAATAAAATAAGGACGTGTTTTTTTGAACAAATATAAACTTTCCTGCCCTTGTCATTTTGGACTTGAAAGCGTTTTGAGCTTTGAAGCAAAAAAAATCGGGGCTGAAAATGTAACTGCTGACAATGGCAGAGTAAACTTCGAAGGCGACTTAAATATCATTGCCAGAGCGAACATTAGTCTGGCAACTGCTGAAAGAGTACTTATCCAGCTTGCTGAATTCAAGGCGTTTACTTTTGAAGATCTTTTTCAGGGAGTAAGAAAAATTCCTTTTGAAGAATTTATAGGCAAAACCGAAGCCTTTCCTGTTAAGGGATATTCTCTTAATTCCAGACTTCATAGTGTACCGGATTGTCAGTCAATAATAAAAAAAGCTGCTGTTGAAAGACTTAAGGAAAAATACAAAGTAAACTGGCTTGAGGAATCAGGCGCAGTTCATCAGATCCAGTTTGGTATCATGAAGGATACCGTAACTGTATATCTGGATACAAGCGGTCCAGGTCTTCATAAACGCGGATACCGCAAAAACTCAAATCTCGCTCCTATTAAAGAAACTCTCGCAGCCGGTATAATTGATCTGGCACATGTACGTGAAAACAGTATTGTATGTGATCCTTTCTGTGGCAGCGGAACATTTCTTGTTGAATCAGCTTTTAAGGCACTTAACATAGCGCCGGGCATAAACAGGAGATTTTCAGCTGAAAAATGGGAAATCTCTGATCCTGAAATCTGGTCTGAAGAAAGGAAACGTGCAGTTTCACTTGTAAAGAAGGAGGCAGGATTCCGGGCTAAAGGATATGATATCGACGAAGAATGTGTCATGCTTTCAAGTGACAACATAAAAAAAGCAGGCGTTGCTTCAAGAATAACTGCAGGGCAGGCTGATATAAACAAATTTGAACAGTTGGAAAATACAATAGTAATCTGTAATCCACCTTACGGAGAACGTATGCTGGAACTTAGAGAAGCAGAAGAACTCTACAGGATTATGGGAAAAAAATTTAAGCAGGGCAACGGAAATTCATACTATATCATTTCACCTCATGAGGATTTTGAAAAATTTTTCGGAAGACCTGCAGATAAAAGGAGAAAACTGTACAATGGTATGATCAAATGCCAGTTGTTCATGTATTTTAAATAATATAGTCTTATTTTATAAATTAAACGTGAATTTTATATGTGCTTTCATTAAAATTTCACATTTATGTGGTTGTATGTAAAGCAAAACTATGATATAATTATTGTGATTCTATTATGCCATTTTGATTTTAGGAGAATAATTCATGAGAAATACCAGACTGAATATCGGTCTTTATGTCAGCAATCTTGTGGATGTATCAGTTTACTCTGTATGCAAAGGTGCAGCAGCAGCTGCTGAAGACATCAACGCAAATCTAATAATCTTTCCGGGAATGCACTTAAATGGTGACTACAACGATCCCCTAAAATCCCCTTATTACTATCAGTATAACACCATCTATGAATTAGGCGGAAAAGAAAAACTTGATTTTCTGTTAATCATGACCGGAATTATAGGAAATACACTTGAAGAAAGTGAAATTAAAAAATTTATAAACAAATTCTCAGATATACCGATACTCACAATATCTTCCGAATATCCTGAGTACAGTTCAATAAGATTCGACAATCAGACGGGATTACGAAAAGCAATTAATCATCTTATTCATAAGCACAATTGCCGCCGGCTTGCTTTTGTAAGCGGTTCAAAATTCAATACAGATGCTATTGAAAGACTCGAGGTTTACCGCAACACCCTTTTAGAAAACAATCTCCCTATAGACCATAACCTCATCGTGTACGGAGACTTTTCAGAATACAGTGACGATGTAGTTCGTGATCTTATAAAAAACAACCCTGATATTGATGCTATCTGCTTTGCCAATGACGAAATGGCAAAGGGCGGATACCGTGTCCTTAAAAATTCTGAATATATTATCGGAAAGAATATTTCTGTAATCGGATTTGATAACTCCTCGACTGCGTACAGCATTTATCCTATGCTTACAACTGTAAATGCTGACAACTTTGAACTCGGATACTATTCCGTAAAACATGTTCCGGAGCTTATTGAGTCGAAAAAAACTGAACACTACGTTATTCCTACCAATATGGTTATCAGAAATTCGTGCGGGTGTAGAAACACCTCATATGAAAAATTAAGCTATATATTTTCTGATACAAAACTCAGTAAACGTCAGCTTTCGTCATACTCAATTAACGATTACATGGATTATCTGTTTAGTGATAAAGAAATGCTAAAATATTCACATGTTTTCGAAAAAGAAAAAATGAACTCTATCCAGATACTATTCTGTAACTTTTTTGAAATACTGCTTGATTATAATGAATTCATTAGTCATAAGCAGTACAGAAAATCTGTTCAGAATGCTGTTACAGATATTATCTCAACCGGCATACTTCGTGTTATGCCTATTGATAAGCTTTTCAATATAATAGATGCAGTTTACTGTAAACTTGCAAGCCCTGAAACAGATGACGATGATCTTGGATATGTTTTTGCACAGATTTACCGCGAATTTTCAGCATACACAAAAACCAGCGACAATGCTGAACTTAAAGCAGTACAGCTCAATGATGCCTTTATCAATTACATTGTAAATGACGTAATCATCACCGGAGAATCAAACGATCAGGCTTTACGCCCTATTATGAAACGGCTTTCAGCTCTCGGTATTGACAGAAGCTTTATGTTTCTTTTTGAAACTCCTGCAATGCATAAGGAAAATTCAGATTTTATTCCTCCAACAAATGCATATCTTAAATTTTCTCAGGATCATGATAATATCATATACTGGGGATCAAAAGCACTGGTCAGTGCAGAAGAAACAATTACATGCAGTTATGTTATGAATACTGATTCACCTGTTTCACTGGTTGTAAGTCCGCTGTTCTCCAACGAAGAGATTTACGGTCTGCTCGTATGTGAAATGAAACCGGAACTGTATCAGTACATTAACAAAATAGCCCTTCAGATATCTACAGCTCTTAAGTACAATTCTCTTCTAAACAACTGGCAGACACTTCTTGCAAATGAAATTGAAAACAGTCGAAACTTTGAAAAAATTTCAAAACATGACGAACTTACAGGTCTGTATAACAGAAGAGGATATTTTGACAACGCTTCTGCAATAATCCACGATCCTGTAAACGAAGGCAAAAGTGCCATAGCGGTATTTGCAGACATGGATAACCTTAAGGTTATTAATGATAAATTCGGTCACGACGATGGTGACTATGCGCTTAAGAGTATCGCAGAAATTCTCAGCCGTTCATTCCGTACAACTGACATAATAGGTCGTATCGGCGGTGACGAATTTGCCGTTTTCGCTCTGGTTGGCTGCTCTGAAAATATCAATCAGATTTCAAACCGTATAGCGAGAACTGCTGAAAAATTTAACGAATCATGCACTAAACCTTACTTTGTAAATATGAGTGTCGGAATCTCACCTTTTATTTGCAGCAAGGATATCGTATTAAGTGATATTCTTGAAAAAGCCGACGAACTTCTTTATAACCAGAAAAAGAACAAGAAAAAAGTAGTTCTTAAAAATACTGAATAATAAAAAAATCTGCTGAATTTTTTCAGCAGATTTTTTATATTAAGTATGATTTATTACTAAAATTATGCACCAATCATCTTTTCAACTGAAGCAAGTCTGATACAGATACAGAAAAGTTCCATTGCTTTTCTGAGCTCATCAACTGTTGGGTATGAAGGCGCAATTCTGATATTGCTGTCATCAGGATCCTTACCGTATGGATATGTCGCACCTGCACCTGTGAGGACAACACCAGCTTCCTTACAGAGTGATACTATACGCTTAGCACATCCCTTCATAGCATCAAATGAGATGAAGTAACCGCCTTCAGCCTTGTGCCAGCTTGCTATTCCAAGAGGTGCAATGTTCTTTTCGAGTTCTTCAATAACCACATTAAACTTAGGAGCAAGGATTTCCATGTGCTTGTTCATATGAGCCTTCAAACCGTCTGCATTTCCAAAGAACTTCACATGGCGGAGCTGATTAATCTTATCGAAGCCAATTGTTGAGATTCCAAGTCCCTTCTTAATATATTCAGCATTTTCAACACTTGTTGCAATAACTGCTACACCTGAACCCGGGAAAGAAATCTTTGATGTTGACATGAATTCATAAACAAGATTTTCATTGCCTGCCTTCTTACATTCGTCAAAAATGTTAAGAATGCATTCTGGTGAGCTTGTAAGGTGATGAATGCAGTATGCGTTGTCCCAGAAAATTCTGAAGTCTGCAGCCTTTGGCTTAAGGTTAGCAAAACGCTTAACAACTTCATCACTATAGCTTATACCTGTTGGATTCGAATACTGTGGAACGCACCAGATACCCTTTACTGTTTCATCTTCTGAAACGAGCTTTTCAACCATATCCATATCCGGGCCGTATTCGTTAGTAGGAACGTTAATCATTTCAATACCAAAGTATTCACAGATACTGAAATGTCTGTCATAGCCAGGAACAGGACAGAGGAACTTAACCTTATCATATTTGCACCATGGTTTGCTGCCGAGAATACCATGTGACCAGGCTCTTGAAATTGTATCATACATAATTGCAAGGCTGGAGTTTCCATAAACGATTATATTTTCAGGTTCTACACCGAGAACGTCTGCAAACATTTTCTTAGCTTCAGGAATACCGTCAAGGACACCATAGTTTCTGCAGTCAAATCCGTTTTCTGCTGAAAGCTTTTCTCCGTCAAGAATACTGATCATAGGCATTGTAAGATCAAGCTGTGCAGGAGCTGGCTTACCTCTTGACATATCAAGGCTAAGATTAAGACTCTTAAAATCAAGATACTGTTTTTCCGTTTCATTCTTAAATGCTAAAAGTTCTTCAGATGTCATTTCACTTAATTTTTTCATTAATGAGTCCTCCCGAATATAAAACAATTATTTTCTGTTAAAGCACCTTTGTTCAGCCCTTTCGGGCATTCTGACGCCTAATATATATAATATATCAAAACAATAAATTTTGCAAGTGATTTATTGATTTCCTGCAAAAATTCTCTATCTTTAAATAATACACAGCACTTTTTTATCTCTTAATTATTAATTTTACATAAACGGATAAAAAACATTTTGAATTAAATGGTTATTTATATTGCATACAAATTAGTTTCCCAGGCAGGAATATACGGCTGGTGTCTTATAAACAAACGATACTCAGGATTGAGTCGCTTTATCATAAGAGGCAGATAGAAAATATCCCTGTTTCTGTGATAAAGCGATATCATTAACTTTGGTTTGAACTGTGTTATGGTTTTTACTGCCCCTGTTATAGCTTCTTCCTCAGCACCTTCAACATCCATCTTGATAATATCCGCACGTTCACCGCATAAAATACTGTCAACTGCACGTGCTTCCTTAGGCTTTCCAGTTATACTTACAGCTGATTGCCTGCCGGATTTGTCTGCAAATATAAGCTCTGTATCGCAACTCCATGCAGCACAGTTATAAGTGAATATATTCTCCATACCTTCAACTGACTTAACCAGTTTTTTATAATTTCTTTTGTCAGGTTCAAAAGCAAATATCTTTCCGTACTTTCCGCCGGAAGCTGATATTATTTCGGCTACAGTATCACCGTTATATGCGCCGAGATCAACATAGGTTTCATTTCCGTCAGGTTTAATAATATTCTCGTATACCTCATTTTTTGAAGTAGTAATATTTTTCAGATAGCTTATATTACCGCTTATTCTGAAATTGATAATCCCGGTAAAAACATTTCTGGAGACTTCATCACCAAGACAGTTGTAAACCTCCGCAAGCTCGTTTGCATGCTCAACGCAATATTCATAGGTGAACAGTCCACCCCCTTCTATCGGAACGTCAGGAGCGTACAGAGTATGTTCTGTCGCCATGTTCTCAATCTTTTCAATAAGTGAATCGTACCCTGCCGCAAACGCAAGCACAATCACAAAGTCTTCTTCTTCGCTGCAGACCTCCGAATATTTTTTTACCTTATAACCTAAAAATGAATGACCTCTTACAAACTCATCGCTTGCAAAAAAACCTTTTACACCAATACCGTATTTGTTAAAAACAGCCATAATTTTCTCAGCACCGTTTCCCATACCATAGATATAAATCGGTCTTGTTTCTTCTTTCAGTACCTGCCAGCAGGATTTTGTTTCTTTGATAAAAGAAAGCATATTATTTTTCCTCTCTGCATAAAAAAGGGCGATATCATCCTATCACCCTGTTAATATTTAATTTTATTCTGCGGTATCCACGTCACTACAGCCACAATCATCACCATCATGGTCATGCGAGTCTGACATCATATCACGTCCCCTGATACCGTACTTGTCACGTTCGATATTAAGCTGTTTATCAATAAGCTCTGAAACTTCATAAGGATTCTTTACCGAAACAAGATCCTTAACTCTCGTATCGGTATCCTTAGAAAAAACAGTAATCGTACCGCATCCAAAAAGTCTCTGGAAAAACGGAAGAGTGAGTTTCTTATCTGTAATCTTGTAAATATTTATCTCCTCTTCAACTATATTAAAAAAGCCATATCTGCAGATAATCTTCTTTTCAGTTATAAAATATCTTGTGAATGAGATAGGAAGTCCAAATATTGTGCATTTTTTACCTGTCCATAAATAATCAATGTGTTCTTTGCCCATAAAATCTTTCCACCTTTATTATCATTTTCTCTGTAATTTAATTATAGTTTATACGAACATATATTGTCAAGTAAAAAACAAAATTATAGAACAATATCTTACTTGAAAAAATTTTAAAGGATTTTTTTGAGAATTTTGTAAAAATAGGGTTGACAAGTTTTGGATTGTATGATATACTAGTTTATGGGAATTACAGAAATTTCCGAAAATACTAAATTTAGAGATAACGGAGGAAAAACAAATGAACTACGAATTATTTTGTAATGAGATTATGGCGAGGATCCTTAAGATCCGCAAGGTGCAGGAGCTTAATCCTGAACTGATATTCCACCATAAAGGAGAAACAGCTGATGATAATAATCCTGCTCTGCGTGATTTTATTATTTCAACTAATTTAAAATATTATAATACAGAATCCAATATCCTTTCAGGTGACTTTATCGAGATGAGTATCCGTGACGATAACTCTCTGAAAGAATGCTGTAAATTTATCAGACTTGATATAAGCTACCTTTATGATATCTTTCAGGAACATGGATGGGACAGAGTGGAAGAAAGCGTAGAAGAAAACATCAACTACGCAAAACACATTGAAAAAAGTGCCGCATCTATAATAAACGACATGCATTCATATCACAAAATCAAAAGCAAACTTATAATAAGACCGATTAACTATACCAACAATAAAGCTCTCCTTGAAAACTATGTTTACCAGAAGTTCGGAGATATCGCACTGGTTCTGTATGCTGTCGTCCTTGACGATGAAGAAAACAACTGTCTAAACACTGTAAAGATTCCTGTTTGCACATTTAAAGAATGGAATATCGATAAAGAAAACATCATCCTTGCAGCTATGTTAAACACTTATGCTTTTGCAATGCCAAGACTTTATACTAATATATTAAACATTGAAAATACTCCGGACTGTGAAAGTGCATTTATGTCCTCTGAAAGCACCCTTAATTCTCTTGACGCTTCATCTATCCCTCTTGTTACAACAACAAGAAAAACCAACGGCGCCATTGCACTTTTTTATCCAGGTGTAAAGGAAAAAATCGCCGAGATGTTTGATGACAGTTTTTATGTTGCCTTCACAAGCATACATGAAGCTATGATACATAAAAAAGGAACTATCGATCCTTCAAGTATAAGAAGACATATCAGAGCAACAAATAAAACATTCGGACCGGATGACACACTTTCAGATAATGTTTACTTTTTTGATAAAAACGACAGTTCCTTCAAAATGGTAAACGTATAACATAGCATTTTTCAATTTATTCTTTTCTCCTTAAAAAATCACTGCGTACCGTAAATAGTACGCAGTGATTTTTCACATATCAAAAAGTACTGTACTGCCTTCAGATAAAGTTTTTTTAACATCAATCAGGCGCTGATTTTCTGATCCCCTGAAAGAAAGCCTCAGGTTTTTCTTTTCTTCAATAAATTCACCATCTACAAGGACATCAATATACGAGAGCAGTTCATCAGTAAACTCACACTTTGCCCTGCTTTCTGAAAGAAGATCAGTTTCCAGAGTGTATCCGGTATATAACCATATACTTTTTTCAGGATAAATATTCTTTACTTTTCGGATAAAAGGAAGCAGTGCCTTCTGATTCACCGGCTCCATGGGTTCGCCGCCAAGAATGGATAAACCTTTTATATATACAGGTTTTAGTGAATCTATTATGCATCTCTCAGCAGCTTCATCAAAAAGCTGACCGAAATCAAAATCCCATGTCTCAGGATTAAAGCATCCCTTACAATGATGGGTACAACCACTTACAAAAAGAGATACCCTGACGCCGTTTCCATTTGCTACATCCGTCTTTTTTATTACAGAATAATTCATATCAGAGATGGAGCACCCTTTGCTTAATTTCTTTTGTTTTACCGTTATTCCAGAAGTTTTCTCCAAGATATCCGCATGTCCTTCTGGTTACTGTAAGTTTTGAATGATCTTTGTTATGACACTGCGGGCATTCCCATTCATTGTCATCATTTATCATTATCTCACCATCAAACCCGCACTCATGACAATAATCAGACTTTGTATTAAATTCAGCATACTGGATATTATCATAGATAAATCTGATCATATCCTTTAATGCATCAGGATTATTTGTAACGTCAGGAATTTCTACATAGGAGATTGCGCCGCCTGAAGAAATCTTCTGAAACTGACTTTCAAATTCAAATTTGCTGAATGCATCAATTTTTTCACGTACATCAACATGATAAGAATTTGTGTAGTAACCCTTGTCTGTTATATCTTTTATTACACCAAACTTTTCTCTGTCTATACGGGCAAATCTGTAACAAAGTGATTCTGCAGGTGTTCCATACAGAGCAAAACCTATTCCGGTTCTCTCTTTCCAGCGTTCTGTAGCTTCACGCATATGATTCATAACCTTAAGGGCAAATTCCTCACCCTCAGGAGTTGTATGACTTACACCCTTTACAAGCTTTGTAAGTTCATAAAGACCGATATATCCAAGAGAAATACTTGAATAGCCGCCATGGAGAAGCTTGTCAATCTTCTCTCCTTTTGGCAGTCTGGCTATTGCTCCATACTGCCAGTGAATAGGACTTACATCAGAAAGAGTGCCTTCAAGAGCTTTATGACGGCACATTAATGCTTCATAGCAAAGTTCAAGTCTCTCGTCAAATAATCTCCAGAATTCTTTTTCATTTCCGTTAGCAATTATTCCTATCTGCGGGAGATTGATACTTACAACACCCTGATTAAAGCGTCCTTCAAACTGATATTTTCCATTTTCATCTTTCCATGGAGACAGAAAACTTCTGCATCCCATGCAGCTGAATACATTTCCTTCATAATTCTCGCGCATTTTCTTTGCAGAAATATAGTCAGGATACATTCTCTTTGCAGAACACCTTATTGCAAGTTCAGTCAGGTAATCATATTTTCCGCCCTTAAGACAGTTGTTTTCATCAAGAACATAGATCAGCTTAGGGAATGCAGGCGTAGCCAGAACTCCTGCTTCATTTTTTATTCCCTCAAGTCTCTGACGAAGAATTTCTTCAATAATCATTGAGTTCTCTTCGATGTATTCATCGTTCTCATCAACGTGCAGGAATAATGTAACAAATGGTGCCTGACCATTTGTAGTCATAAGAGTATTTATCTGATACTGAATAGTCTGTACACCGGACTTAAGTTCATCATATACTCTTCCATCGACGATTTTATTTATGGTTTCCTCATCAAGCGTGTCAGAAAACTGTTTTTTCATATCACGCAGATATTTTTCTCTGCTCTTTCTGAGGTATTTGCCCAGATGAATCATATCAACTGACTGACCACCATACTGATTGCTTGCAACAGCCGATATAATCTGGGTCATTACAGTACAAGCAACCTGAAAGCTCTTCGGAGACTCTATCATCTTTCCGTTCATTACTGTACCGTTATCGAGCATATCTCCTATATTAATCAGACAGCAGTTAAAAATAGGCTGAATAAAATAATCCGCATCATGAAAATGAAGTATTCCCTGCTCATGTGCCATTGATATTCTTTCAGGAAGCAGCATTCGTCTGGTAAGATCTCTCGAAACCTCGCCGGCTATATAATCACGCTGCGTAGATGCGAGTATTGTGTTTTTATTTGAGTTCTCTTCTGCAAGTTCCTTATTTTCATTTTTTATAAGTTTAAGGATTGATTCATCGGTTGTATTAGCTTTTCTCAGAAGCGCTCTCTGATAACGATAAATTATGTATTTTTTTGCAAGAGTATATTTGTCCTGACGTACGAGTTCACTTTCAATCATATCCTGTATAGTTTCCACGTTCAGAACTTTGTTTTCAGCATATTTTTCAATGTACTTTACTATACTCTCAATTGAATTGTTTTCTACCTTTTCCTTGTCAGGCACTTCGGCATTTGCTTTCGTGATAGCACGTACTATCTTCATCTTATCATATTCGGCAACTCTTCCGTCACGCTTTTGAACCTTCATGAATAACACTCCTCAATATATAGTATCTATAAAAACCAACCGACTAGATGTTGTATTAATGATACAACATTCCAGTCGGTTTGTCAAGTGAATTTTACGGTATAAAGTTACATATAATGGTAGAATTAAATTTAAAAAAATCGAAGAACATAGAAAAATCATAGCCGGTGAGTTATTACCTGGCTATGATTTTTATTTATTAAATTTTTATGAACAACATTATACTCCGTCTATCTCTGCTTCTTTAGCAAGAGCTGCCAAATCACTCTTCCATTTATCCGCATTCTTGTTATTGTTATTCTTCGGGGCGGTCTGATCGTGCTTTATCTGATTGCCTGTAGTTATCTCTACCTGCTTTGTGAGGGCCTCAAGATCGTCCATAGCCCATGAAATCTTGCTATTGTTACCATCAGGCTTGTTGCTGTTGTCTGAAGCAGTCTGCACAGTCTCCTGTTTTACCGGTTCAGACTTTGGCATTGTCTTTATGTATTCATCAAGAGCCTTCTTGTCAAACATAGCTTTGCTGTAATCATCAATCTTCTTATCAGCCTCACTAACAGTCTTGTTAATACCTTCTTCCGCTGTTGTGATAGCATCTGATAAGCTCTTCAGATTCTCCTTGAGTTTATCAAGATCATTCCTGAATGAAGATCTGATATCTTCAGAAAGCTTATCAAGACCCGCAACCTTATCACTAACCGTTGCTCTAAGATTACGAACATCTTCTTCTGCCTTTTCTACAATTTCCTTTGCTTTCTTATCAGCATCAGCTATAATCTGTTCACTCTTCTCCTGTGCTTCCTTAGTAGTAGCCTCAGCTTTTTCTTTTGCTTCTTCAGAAAGCTTATCAGCAGCAGCCTGTGCCTCAAGAGTTATCTTCTTAGCAGTATTCTGTGCTTCAATAAACACATTTCCAATGTCAAACGAACTCTTGAATTCTGATTCTGAAGCTGAAGAATTCTCCTTGAGATTCTTAACTTCTTCGTTAAGATTACTGATTGTCTGTTCTTTTTGTGCAACTGTCTTCTTAAGGGAAACGATTTCCTTTTCTTTGTCCTTAAGCATATCTTCCTTGGACTGAACGAGATTTTCCTTTGTTTTAATTATTTCTTCCTTTTCAGCAAGCTTCTTGTTGAGCTCTGATACTTCCTCATTGCTTGTCCCAGCTGCAGCAGGCTGAACAGGAACTGACGGGAGCGGAACTCCTCCTCTTTCTGCCTCATAAAGTTTCTTTTCACTCTGGCGTGCCTGCTTTTCTGACTGAAGTGCTTCCTCAAGTTTCTTAAGAGTAATTGTTGTTGAATTTAACTTGTTTGTAAGTGATTTGACTTCGTTTTCAAGTTCTTTTTCTCTTGCGCTGTTACCTCCGCCTGAAGATGATGATTTGTTGTCATCATTCTTTTTAGAAGAAGCCGCTGTACTCTCCGCAGCAATTACCTTTTCGTTAGCTTCTTCAAGCTGTTCCTCAAGAGATTTAACCTTTTTATTAAGTTCATCTATCTGATCGTTAAGCTGTTTCGTGTACTTTATAACATCTTCTTTAATGTATCCCTTCTGTCCGAAGCCAGCTTCTCTTAGTATCCCTAATTCATGATTTTCGCTCATATTTTTATTTCCTCCTGAACCGAACGTAAAAGGTAATGTTTATAAAACTAACAAAACCTCATATTACAGTTTTTGATAATTCTATTATAACATACAATTTGATGAATTAACAGTATTATTTTCTTAAAAAAACCACCAAGTTTTTTGTATAAAAATAGTCAATATTGCATAAAAGTAATACTGTATAATAACAAAAAACGCACGCATTGTACAGCGTGCGTTTTGAAAGTCAATAAATTTATTATTTCTTATTATCAAGTATCTTGAATATTGCGTCAAGATCGTCCTCATCTGAAGAAGATGACATTGAAGAAGAAATTGATGAAACAGTAGGTTTTGAAGCAACCGGCTTTGAGATAACCGGCTGAACTGGTGGTTCATCAACTGTAAGCGGCTTATCCATTGGCGGAATAACACTTTTTGGTTCACCAAATCCAGCTGCAATTACTGTAATACGCATTTCATCCTGCATATCTTCCTTAAATGCTGTACCAAAGATGAATTCTACATCATCAGCAGCCGTGTCAGTAATCATCTTTGTTGCAGTATCAACGTCTTCGGCAAGTACATCTTCTGACATCGCAATGTTTATAAGAAGTCTGTTAGCACCTGAGATTGATGTTTCAAGAAGAGGACTTGAGATAACAGCCTTAGCTGCATCAGTTGCCTTATCCTTACCCTGACCATAACCGATTGCCATATGTGCATAACCTGCACCTTTCATAATAGTTGAAACGTCAGCAAAGTCAAGGTTTATAAAACCGTCATCAGTAATGAGGTCTGAGATACTCTTTACTCCTGTCTTGAGTATATCATCGGCAAGTGAGAATGATTCTCTCATTGTAAGCGGTCTGTCAAGTCCTACAAGAAGCTTCTCGTTTGGAATAACGATAAGTGAGTCAACATACTTTTTGAGTTCTGCAATACCTCTTTCGGCCTGAAGCATCTTCTGCTCTCTTTCAAAAAGGAACGGTTTTGTAACAACAGCTACTGTGAGAATATCCATTTCTTTTGCAATCTGAGCAACAATAGGAGCAGCACCAGTACCTGTACCGCCACCCATACCGGCTGTAATAAATATCATATCTGCATCTTTAAGTGCCGCAGCAATCTCTTCCTTGTTTTCTTCGGCTGATCTCTCACCAACCTCCGGCTTATTTCCAGCGCCTCTGCCCCTTGTAAGCTTAGCACCAATCTGGATTTTTGAAGTAGCCTTTGAATTACGAAGAGCAGAAGCATCAGTATTTACTGCTATGTATTCAATATCAGTTACTCCTGATTCAGCCATGCAGTTAAGGGCGTTACCGCCACCGCCGCCTACACCTATAACTTTTATATTTACTTCCGGATCATACGCATCATTTTCAAAAACAAATCCTGCCATTTAAATACTCCTCTCAATATATAATTAATGAAGATTAAAATCAAAATATAATAAATACTTCAAAGCTCTGTTTTTAACACCGGAAACAAATTCAAAAACTGCTCCTGTCCGGCCGGCTGGAACTACTATCCCTTCCGGGCAACATAATACCGTTTTGCTCCTTTAAAGTGCAGAATATTATCTTTGCTGTTATAAACATTTATTATTATATTATCATATTTTGAACATGATTTCAAGTCAATTTTCAAAAAAATATGCTGTTTTAATAATATTCTTTATTTTCACATAACTGAACATTAATTCATCATATTTTTTTTACGCATTATCAATTTACCGAATCACCATCCTTCTGCCTGCGATATTGTTGTAGCCTGAGAAACTGACGTTTCTGTTATCGGCTCAGATATATCCGGAGATTCTTCTGAAGATACTGCTGCATCAGAAGGAAGTTCAGTCATCACAGGCCTCATGACCGAGATACTTCCGTTTATTTTCTCATACTCTTCTTCTGAAACGTATGAATAACCAAGCGAATTTCTGTAAATCAGATATCCGCTTTTGTTTTCTCTCAGTTCCTCAGTTATTATCTGATTGGCATATCTGAGTTTATACTCTATATCATTTGGTTTTTCTATCTTTATCCTGATTCTGTTGCCATAGTTGAGGACTACGTCAAATTTATCTGATAAATCTATTGACACTATATTTTTGATATCCTGTTTTTTTATTTCAGAAAGCAGATTTTTCAATGCTTCATTTTTGTCTTCGTCTTCTGAATCCATCACAGTTTTTTCTTCGTTTGATTTTGGTTCAAATCCATATACTGTGATCAGATTTTCATTTTCCTGCTTTTCCGAAAGACCGATTATTCTCCAGCCTTCGCTTACAAGCATATAGCCTCCCTGACATTCTACATATGCCATATCAATACTTGGGGTAATATCAATAGTTACTTTATCAGGAAAATCTTTTCTTACTGAAACATCATCAACATACAAAAGAGTGTTTAATATTTCATTTTTTATTTTACTGGTATTCATACGCACAAGATTGTCGCCTCTGCTAATACCGGAAACTTTTGCAATATCATTTTCATTGTAGGATGAACCCACTACCCCATTTACAACTACTTCCTTAACATTAAAAAGCAACGTAACGGATAAAGTCAGAACTATGCCCGCTGCAAGAATAAATACAAGAAAATAGTATCCAATCATGTTTTTCTTTCTTCTTCTGTCTCTTTTTTTATTCCCGTTATTTTCTAATTCAATTTTATTAAAATTCTGCATTTTTGTGACCTTTCAGGATTTCCTTTTTATATCAGCACCGACAGATGACAGTAAGTACTCGATATTTTCATATCCTCTGTCTATATGATTGATATTGCTGATAACTGTCGTTCCTTCTGCAGCAAGAGATGCAATAATCATAGCCGCACCTCCGCGAAGATCAGTTGCTTCCACTTCAGTTCCGTACAATTTTTTTACGCCCTCTACTACTGCTATCTTACCATAAACTTTTATATCTGCACCCATTTTATTAAGTGCATCGACATGTTTATATCTGCTCTCAAAAATATTTTCCTCAAAAACACTTGTTCCTTCTGCAATACTGAGTAGTGCCATCATTATTGCCTGCATATCTGTAGGGAATCCCGGATAAGGCATTGTTTTCAGTGATTTTATTGCTTTAAGCCGTTTTCCTGATTTGATATAAATGCTGTCATTACCAGTATATACGCTGCATCCCATCTGTTCAAAATATACTGAAAACAGCTCTGTATCAATTCCGGCTGTATCAGTAATCTTAAGAGCACCGCCTGTTGCGGCGGCTGCAGCCATATATGTAACTGCTGCAATTCTGTCAGGAATAACGCTGTATTCACATCCGGACAATTTACTAACACCTTTGATATTCAGTGTACTGTCTTCTGAAATATCTATTTTTGCACCACATAATCTCAGATACTGTATCAGATCAATTATTTCCGGCTCTCTTGCGGGATTTCTAAGTTCAGTTTCTCCTTCTGCCAGTACTGCTGCAAGAAGAATATTTTCAGTTGCGCCAACGGATGGAAAAGGCAGGATTATTTTCGCACCCTTTATTCCTGCAGGAGCAGAACATCTGATGTTTCCATGTTCTTCTGAAATGCTTACTCCCATTTTTCTCAGTGAATTCAGATGAATGTCCAGAGGGCGTGGTCCCAGCTGGCATCCCCCGGGAAAGCTCAAACTACATTCACCGCACCTGCTTATTACCGGCCCTAAAAAAATAATTGAAGATCTCATTTCCCTCATAAGCCGGTCCGGGATAGTATTCTCCGAAATCCCATTATTTACAACAACAAGACTGTTATTATTTTCTTTTTTTATTTTACAGCCAAGATGTGTAAGAATTCTCCCTGCTGCATATACATCGGAAAGTTCCGGACAATTTCTCAGTACAGTCTCACCATCTGTAAGTACAGCAGCCGAAAGAATCGGCAGAATACTGTTTTTGGCTCCCTGAAGCTTTATTTCTCCATTTATTTTATTTCCGCCATGAACTATAAATCTGCTCAATCTAAGACACCCCCGAAAAAATTTACATATTGATTTACAACATATTATGCAAAATTATTTCAGGCGGTTACTTTGAAGAGAATATCAGAAAAAATATTCAGCAAAAATTTGTTCTGACATTAACCGTATATTACTTATAAACTGCACTTTTTATTGTATTCCAGATTCTTTCTGAAGTATCCTTTATTGAAAGAGATCTGGAGTGTTCTGACATCTCAACAACCTTTTCAGGATTATCATACAGATCCTCTACAATTTTTATTACTTCTTCACTCTTCACGTCTTTTTGTTCAATTACTATTGCAGCACCTACTTTTCCAAGTACCATTGCATTATGATACTGGTGATTTCCGGCAACAATAGGAGAAGGAATAAGGATGGATGCTTTGCCCATAGCTTCAAGTTCAGCAAGAGTTGTTGCCCCTGAACGACAGATAACCAGATCAGCAGCTGCCATGCAGGTATCCATATCATTTATATACTCTGATATTCTGGTTCTGTCAGATTTCATCGGAACATTATATTTTTTCATTGCTGCCGGAAAAGAATCCTTTCCCATTCCACCGTATCCATGAATATGATTTATATTCATGTCATTGGCTCTTGTATATCTTATTACTTCAGCCATAGTGTCATTAATACAGCCGGCACCAAGACTTCCTCCAAAAGAAAGAATTGTAAAGCTGTCATCAAAGCCGAGTTCTTTTCTTGCCTCCGCTTTATTTTTTTTCAGGATTTCAGCTCTTACCGGAAGCCCTGTTACAGTATAATCTATATCATTTCCAAGATAATCAAGAGCTTCCTTAACAGTAAGCATAACTTTATTTACACTTTTAGTAAGAATTCTTGTTGTTACACCCGGATATGCATTCTGTTCATGGATTACTGTCGGTATTCCCTTTTTAGCAGCCTGCCTTACAACCGGTCCGCTTACATATCCTCCTGTACCGATAACCACATCAGGCTTAAAGTTTTTTATTATCTCATTGGCACGCGGACCTGATGTAACCAGATAACCGGCCGCCTGAATATTCTTCTTTATATTTTCAAAGGATAATGATCTCTGAAAACCTTTTACTTTAATAGGTGCAAAATCATAACCGGCCTGAGGAACCAGTCTTGCTTCCATTCCAAATGGTGTCCCGGCAAAAAGAAAAACGGAATCCGGCTCATGTTCACCAATTATAGACGCTATAGCAAGTGCAGGATTGATATGTCCCCCTGTACCGCCACCTGTTATCAATGCTCTCATAATACAAATACCATTGCCTTTCTGTTATCTTGCAGTTAATTTATCAGATTTTTTCTGACTTTTTTTCAGTTTCTTTGCGCGTTTATCTTTTCTCTCTTCTTCATCATCAAGCATAGCATGACGTGATATATTTAAAATAACACCCATCTGAGCCAGAAGCATCATAAGAGATGTACCGCCGTAACTGAAAAACGGCAAACTTATTCCTGTATTCGGAATAAGATTACTTACAACCGCGATATTTAAAAATGCCTGAAAACCAATCTGCATTGTAAGGCCCAGGCAAACAAGCATCCCAAACTTGTCTGGAGATTTTGAGGCAATATAGAAACCTCTGAAGACGAAAAATGCAAACAGAGCAATTACTGTAATAGCCCCTACAAATCCAAGTTCCTCACAGACAATTGAAAAAACAAAGTCGTTTTTACTTTCCGGAAGATACTGAAACTTCTGTCTGGAGTTCCCGAGTCCCATTCCGAAAAATCCACCTGATCCGATAGCGATCAGCGACTGGTCTGTCTGCCATGTTACACCCAGAGTATCGGAGAATGGGTACAG
>JAEDJV010000232.1 GCA_016296165.1 Oscillospiraceae bacterium
ACTGACGAATTCAGCAAAATCAGCAGGACTTACCATTCCTCACTGCAGTGTAAGAAAAATGCTTACCAGGACAGCGTATGCCGGATATGATAATTATCCTGCAATTGTGGATGAAGATATTTTTAAAACAGTAAACGCAGAGATTCTGCGAAAGACAATTCAGAATCCACGCACAGGAAAAATACGACGTCAGAAACCTGAAGTAAAAAAGAATTTTACAATATGTATTCTGTCAGATGATTTTACAGATCCGGTGGAAAGGGCAGAATATGTCTACAGCCTTATACAGGAGTGTTAATCTATGCCCAATGTAATAAAAATACCGAAAAAGCCTAAAAAAGGAAATTCAATAACGAAGACAGAAGTTCAGAAGCTTAGAGTTGCGGCATACTGCAGAGTATCAACCGACACTGATGAGCAGGCAACAAGCTATGAAACTCAGATTTCACATTACACAGAGTACATATGCAGCAATCCTGAATGGGAACTTGCCGGGGTATTTGCAGATGATGGCATAAGTGCAACATCAACTGCTCGCCGCGAAGAGTTTAATCATATGATTGATGCATGCCGGAACGGAAAGATTGATATGATAATCACCAAGTCAATAAGCCGTTTTGCAAGAAATACGGTTGACTGTCTGAACTATATACGCGATTTAAAGCAGATGAACATTCCTGTGTTTTTTGAAAAGGAATCTATAAACACAATGGATGCCAAAGGCGAAGTGCTCCTGACTATTATGGCATCACTCGCACAGCAGGAATCAGAATCACTAAGCCAGAATGTAAAGCTGGGAATGCAGTACAGATTTCAGCGGGGAAAAGTAATGGTAAATACAAAATGTTTTCTCGGGTATGACAAGGATGAAGACGGAAATCTTGTAATTAATCCTGAAGAGGCAGAGATTGTAAAACGAATATTCCGTGAATATCTTGAAGGTTCCGGCTGCGGTAAAATATGCAGGGGTCTGGAACGTGACGGAATTAAGAGTGCACGGGGAAATATTAAGTGGCATGATTCAACAGTCAGAAAAATGCTTGAAAATGAAAAGTACATGGGTGATGCACTTCTTCAGAAAACATACACATTGGATTTTCTGACAAAACGCAGAATAAAAAATACCGGTGAAATGCCGCAGTATTATGTTGAGGATAATCACGAACCGATAATCAGCAGAGAAACCTTTATGCTTGTGCAGGAAGAAATAGCAAGGCGAGGATATAATAAAGACGGAAAAGATATCAGAAAAAGACACAGTTCAAAGTACTGTTTTACCGGACTAACATACTGCGGAGAATGTTGCGGAAGCTATCAGATTACAAGGTGGAATGTGCACGGAAAGAAAAAAGACGTATGGAGATGCAAAACCCGAAAAAATAATTTCAGAGACTGCTCATCAAGAACAGTGTACAACAGTAAACTTCAGGATGCGTTTGTAACTGCCCTGAATATCATGCTCGGAGACAGCAGTGAATATGTAGAAATACTAACTGCAAATCTTGAACAGGCAATATCAGACAGTGAGACAGATGTTGTTCAGCAGATTGATTCAAAACTTGATGAGCTTCAGTCGGAACTTACGGAAAGAATGGAACGCAGAGAGAACTATGACGAAATATCCGAAGAAATATTCAGACTGAGAGACCAGCGTGAAAAAGTAATAATGGACAGCTGTAACAGAGAGGATTATAAACGAAGAATTACTGAGCTTAAACAGTTTATAGCTTCGACATCTGAGATAACAGAGTTTGATGAAAATCTAGTAAGACAGATGGTGGAGAAGGTAACGATATTTCATGACAGAATTCTTTTTGAATTCCGGTCCGGCGTGGAGATAAACGTGGAAGAGTGAAATAAGATACTGCATCTGCTTATGGCGGGTGCAGTTTTTTGTTTATCTGCAAATGAGATGTATTAAAATTCTTCATATTAGCTACACTATTGACATTTGCTCAATTGACTGCTATACTATTTAAGGTTGATTTGGCTGATATGCACATATGTAAGATATTAAATTATGCTAATTCAACGAAAATTGTAACAGAAAGGGTTTCAAATGAGTAAAATCAACAGAACTGTAGCGTTTTTACTTTCGGCGGCATTTATGTTTAATTCAGTGAATTATGATGTCGTAGTAAAAGCTATAACAGAAAATGTACAGGAGTACATGGAAGAAAAGAAAGCAGAGGAACAACAGAAGGAGGATGATGAAACAAAAGAAGTAACGACTCCAGCTGTTACAACTTCAGTTTTAACAACAGAAGTGACAGAAACAACTGAGACGTCAGAGACTTCGGAAGAAATAACAACGATTGTTACTGATGTCCCGAAAGAATTGGATACTTCAATTACAACAGCAGTATCTGAAACAACACCAGCTGTAACTTCGGAAAACAAAATAATTGAAAATTCAGAGTAACTGTTCAGGACCATCTTTAGTCAATAACGCATTCAAGATTGCCATTAAAAATATTTAAAATGGTCTGAAATGCATTTTTACCATGTTTTCTGGCGGTGCCAACTACAGACATTACTGCTAAATAGTCTTTAAGACCATCCTTGCTCCTAAAGCATCCTGAAACCT
>JAEDJV010000233.1 GCA_016296165.1 Oscillospiraceae bacterium
GTATCATATGATTATATATAAAAAATTATGGAAATTATTAATCGATAGAGAAATTAAAAAAACAGAATTAAGTGAAATGTCAGGAGTTAGTATGACGTCGATAGCGAAACTCGGTAAAAATGAGAATGTGAATACCGAAATACTTAATAAGATTTGTACAGCATTAGACTGCGAGATATCAGATATTATGGAATATATACCGGAAAGGAAAGAATAAGAGATGAAAAAATACACAGCAATAGATTTATTTTCCGGAGCCGGTGGATTATCAAAGGGATTTTTGGATGCAGGCTTTGAAGTTATTGTAGGCGTAGACAACGATCAGCCGGCTTTAAATACTTTTGCAAGAAATCATGGTGGTGCAGTGGCACTGAAAGCAGATTTATCAAGGCAGGAAACTTTTGATGAAATAAAACGTATTGCAGGAAAAAGATCAATAGATGTAGTAATAGCCGGACCGCCTTGTCAGGGGTTTTCATTGTCAGGTCCAAGAAATTTTGATGATGAACGCAATAAACTCTATCTTGCTGTAATAGAAATGGTAAGGCAGTATCAGCCAAGAGGATTTATTATTGAAAATGTTCCCGGAATGGCAACACTTTACGAGGGGCAGATAAAAGATGAAATTCTGAAAAGATTTGATAAAATGGGATACAATATTGAATGCAGGATTCTTTGTGCAGCAGATTATGGTGTTCCGCAAATTAGAAAACGTCTTATTTTTATGGGGGTTCGTAAGGATATTGGAAGTCCGAAATTTCCCAATCCAATATTAAAACCTGATAATTATCTGACTTGCAGAGAGGCAATCAGCGATCTGCCATCCCTTGAAAATGAAATGGGTTCTGATGAATCACAGTATATTGATGCACCAAAGACTGAATATCAGAAGCTTATGCGTGGAAGCTGTAATGTATTATACAATCATCTCGGAACAAATCATACACAGATGGTTAAGGATACGATAGCTCTTGTTCCGGAAGGAGGTAACTATAAGGATTTACCAGCTGGATGGGGCGAAAGCAGAAAATTTCACATGGCCTGGACCAGACTAAACGGAAATGCTCCGGCAAGAACTGTTGATACCGGACACCGAAATCTGTTCCATTATAAGTATAACAGAGTACCAACAGTACGTGAAAGTGCAAGAATGCAGTCTTTTCCTGATGATTTTGTATTTACTGGCACTAAGACTCAGCAGTGCAGACAGGTGGGAAATGCGGTTCCCCCTCTGCTTGGGCAGGCACTGGGCAAAGCATTGCTGGATATTATTTCACAGGAGAACAAGGATGAGTAAGAAAAAAATTAAATCAATTGATCTGTTTGCCGGCTGCGGTGGGTTAATGGACGGATTTGAACAATCCGGATATTTTAATACTGTTGCTGCAGTTGAGTGGGAAAAAGCTCCATGCAGAAATATAGCTAACAGGCTGAAAACCAAATGGAAATATGATGATGCAGAAAATCGTGTTTTAAGATTTGATATTCAAAGAACAGAAGAACTGTTTAACGGATGGAAAGATGATGCTGTTTATGGTGAATCTTCCGGACTTGATAAACTTGTTAATGAAGCTGATGGAATAGATATGATTATCGGTGGACCTCCGTGCCAGGCATACTCAATTGCAGGACGTGTAAGAGATGCTAATGGTATGAAGGATGATTACAGAAATTATCTTTTTGAGAGTTATATCAAGGTTTTAAACAGATATAACCCTAAGGCTTTTATATTCGAAAATGTACCGGGAATACTTAGTGCTAAGCCTGGAGAAGAGCTGATCATAGATGTTATAAAGAAAAGTTTTGATGAAGCTGGTTACATGCTTCTCAATAATCTAAGTGATGCGATAATTGATTTTACTGATTACGGTGTTCCGCAGAACAGAAAAAGAATTATTATTTTTGGTGTCAGAAAAGCTGTTTTTGGAGACAAAAGCACAGACGTAATTCATTATTTTTATGAAAAAGCATTACCAAAATACAAGGTGGAGAAAAAAAGAACAGTTCGTGATGCGTTAAGTGATCTTCCTAAGTTATATCCGGTTTCAGATGACATAAAAGTAAATGGTACAAGAACAAGACATTCCTTGCCGGATACTGAAATTTCAAATCATGTTGCAAGATGGCAGAGTGACAGAGATATAGGAATTTTTAAATTACTTGCAGAAGATATTGAATCAGGAAGAAATGAATATACTTCAACAGAAGCTTTAAAAAAGTTATATACAGATATGACAGGTAAAACATCAAATGTTCACAAATATCATGTTCTGAGATGGGATGAACCAAGTAATCTTATTCCGGCTCATCTTTATAAGGACGGTCTAAGACATATACATCCGGATTCAAAACAACAACGTTCCTTAACAGTACGTGAAGCTGCAAGATTACAAACATTTGATGATGATTATATATTTGATGGAAGCAATATGGAACTGTATAAAATGAGTGGAAATGCAGTTCCGCCTTTAGCCGCAAAGTGCTGTGCGTGTGCTGTTGTTGATACGTTAAAAGAATTTGATTATTGATATTTGAAAAGGGGGATTATTAATGCCATATACAACAGATTTAGCAGTAAAAGCC
>JAEDJV010000234.1 GCA_016296165.1 Oscillospiraceae bacterium
ATTTCTTCAGCTGTAAAACCCGAAACTATATACATATTTTAAAACAATTGCACCATTCACTCAACAAAACCTGTCACCTAAACCCCCGTCCAGTGTTTTCTGATTTTACTCCACTTTTCATCTCTTGATTTTTCTATAACAGCGACATCCTCATCTGTAAGATGCTTAAACCTCCCCTGCTTCCTCAGGTAATCAGATACGCTTGTAAATTTATCGGGATTATGGTTTATTTTGTACTCACCGTTTTCATATTCCGCAAGATACCAGAGTCCGCAGTCGACTATTTCTCTTGCAGCTTCCACCGTATCGCTTACAGGAATACCCCAGCCTGTCGGACAGGGTGCTATGACGTGGATGTATTTTGTACCGCGTATGCCTGCGGCCTTCTTTACCTTTTCGAGAAAATCATTCATATATCCGACTGTCGCTGTTGCTGCAAAGGGAATATCATGAGCGGCGACTATCTCAAACATATTTTTCTTCGGACGTATGTTTCCGTGAATGTTGCTTCCGGCAGGTGTTGTGGTTGTTTTTGCTCCGAAAGGGGTAAGTCCGCTCTTCTGTATACCGGTGTTCATATAAGCTTCATTGTCATAGCATATATAAATGATGTTGTCGTTGCGGTCAATCGCACCCGAAAGTGCCTGAATACCGATGTCTGCCGTTCCGCCGTCACCGGCAAATCCGACAGCAGTAAAATCTGTTATGCCCCGCGCGCGAAAACCTGCTTCTATCCCTGTAAGCATTGAAGCCGTACCGGCAAATGTTGATATTATCGCATTGTTTGAAAAGCAAAGCTGCGGGAAATTAAATCCTACAGCTGACATGCAGCCGGCAGGAAGTACCGCAACGGCATTTTTGCCAAGAACCTTCAGTGCATTTCTGACGGCAAGACTTCCGCCGCATCCGGCACATGCCTTGTGGCCGTAAAAATATTCATCCTTAGATAGGTCACGTATGTTAAAACTCATTATTTTCCCGCCTCTATTCCAATAAAGTTTACTCTTTCTGCTCCGCTGCGTGTTTTCTCAAATATTTCTTCTATATCTGCTGCAGAAATATTCCTTCCGCCAAGTCCTCCGATAAAATTGTATGAAGGAATATTCACACCTGCTGTATGGAGAGCAGAATTTACATTTGAAAATACCGTTCCTTCATTTCCGAATGAAATATCCTTCTCAAGAATAGATACTGCTTTTGCATTTTTTACCGCACCAGCAATCTCTTCAGCCGGAAAAGGTCTCATATATCTGATTCTCAGCGCACCTGCCCTGATGCCTTTATCCCTCAGCTTGTCGGCTGTTTCGCGGCAGAGTCCGGCCACAGTTCCAAGAGTAATGATTATGTAATCAGCATCTTCCGTACGATATGAATCAATAAGTCCGCTGTACTTTCTTCCGAAAATCCGCTCAAATTTTTCCTCGGTTTCTTTTATAACTGAAACCGCATTAAGCATTCCGCGATGTTCCTTATACTTAAAAATATAGTTGTGCTCCGGTCCTGCAGAAAAGGCCATATTTTTCGGATTATCAGGATCAAGCTTATTTTCCGTTTTATACGGTTCGAGAAATCTGTCAGCATCTGATGATTCCGGAATATCAACCTCTTCATATGTATGAGTCAGAATAAATCCGTCCAGATTAACCATAAAAGGAGAAGATACATCTTTGTGTTCAGCTATTCTGAAACTCATCAGTGCGAGGTCAAGACTTTCCTGTGCGTTTTCCGCATATGCCTGAATCCAGCCGCTGTCAAGCTGGGAAAGACTGTCGCGCTGGTCACCGTAGATATTCCACGGAAGTGCTGTGGAACGGTTCGCATTCATCATCACAATCGGAAATCTTCCGCCGGAAGCGTAGTAAAGACATTCTGCCATGTACAGCAGTCCCTGGGATGAAGTAGCTGTAAACGCACGCACACCCGCCGCACTTGCACCCATTGCACATGAAAGTGCCGAATGCTCTGACTCAACATGAATAAATTCAGATTTCAGGCTCCCCTCTTCCACCATTTCGGAAAGTCTCTCAACAACTATTGTCTGCGGAGTTATCGGATATGCTGAGATAACGTCCGGTTTAGCCAGACGAACTCCTTCCGCAAATGCTTCATCTCCCGATAAAAATTTCCTTGCCATTATTTTTCCGCCTCCATTCTGACCGCTTTAAGTTTACATATCTTCGAACAGATTCCACAGCCCTTGCAGAAATCGTAGTCGACCACAGCCTTCTTTTCTTCGATGCTTATCACACCATCCGGACAGTACAGATAACACTGCATACAGCCAACACATTTTTCTGTATCTATAACCGGTCTTATGCTTCTCCATCCACTGTTTTTAGTAACAAGGTATCCGGCCTCAAAAGATGTATCTTAATGCCTACCTGTCCAATATGTATTAATTATAATGAGCTATAGAATGAGATTATAGCTCTATATAATCTTATCACACTTCGGTTAACCATTTTTTAACAGCCTATTGTCAAGCAGCTTTTGAGGAATTGACTGTATATTGGTTACTCTGTTTTATTTAATCTGTAAAGCATACAAGGTCTGCCCCCTGTTTCATAGTTCATATTT
>JAEDJV010000235.1 GCA_016296165.1 Oscillospiraceae bacterium
TCTTAGAAAAATGGCTATCGACGGCTATATCATCAACACAGACACAGCCCCCATCAAACAGTTGTATGCAGAAATGCATAAAATCGGAGTAAATATCAATCAGATTGCTAAAAAAGTAAACACCACCGGAGACTTCTATCCGGAAGATATGGAACATTTAAAAGGAATGGTCGATGAGATATGGCATATATTAAAATCTTTCCCATTAAAATAACTGACAAAAAAGCGATGGATTATATTATGAATCCAGATAAGACAGACGATAAATTACTGGTTTCCTCTTTTGCATGTTCCCCAGAAACTGCAGATATCGAATTTGCTTTAACCAGAAAAGCCGGAAAAGAGAACGTGATGGATAAAGGTGATAATCTTGCCTTTCATTTGATTCAGTCTTTTAAGCCGGGTGAAGTTGACGCTACTACCGCCCACGCTCTTGGTAAACAATTTGCAGATGAGGTATTAAAAGGAAAATATGAATATATTATCAGTACCCATATTGATAAAGGACACGTTCATAACCACATTATTTTTAATGCAACCAGTTTTCGTGATTATCACAAGTATGTTTCCAACAAACGCAGTTATCACAAAATCTGCAGGATCAGCAATCGTATATGTCAGGAAAACGGATTGATTACGAGTATGCCAAAAGAAAAAGGCGGAAGAAGTTACAAAGAAAACATAGAGTACCATCGTGGAAACAGCTGGAAAGCAAAACTAAAAGTCGCTGTAGATAAAGCGATCTGGACTTCTGTGAACTATGATGAGTTTTTACTGAAAATAAAACTTTCCGGTTACGAAATCAGGCAGGGCAAACATCTGGCCTTTCGAGCGCCAGAGCAGAAAAATTTTACTTATATGAAATCTCTCGGAAGCTACTACACTGAAGATTCTGTCCAAGAGCGCTTGAATCGAAATCGTCACAAAACAGTTTCACCTAAAAACATATCCCGCAAAGTCCGACTATTTATTGACATTTCTGCTTTTATCGAATCCGGAAATCAGAAGGGATTTGAAACATGGGCAAAGCGTAACAATCTCAAACAAGCAGCCCTCACATTTAACTATCTGTCTGAAAATAACCTGCTGAATTATGAAAGTTTTCAGAAGCATATCAAAGATATGTCTAAAGCAGTTCATTTGTGCGAAAAAAAAATAGATAACTTAAATAACAAGATTTCCCATCAGCAAGTACTTCAGAAGCGATGCGATGCATACCGCAGATGCAGAAGAATTGTCAGAGATGGAAAATATGCTCCGGATCCGCAATTATTTAAAACCCAGCATTTGTCAGAATTCCAACTGCACGATACCTTAAAAAACCAATTGTCGGATGCCGGCATTACTAAAATCCCTTCACCAGAGCGTCTTTCACGAGAGCTTGATCAACTGGGAAATGAAAAATTTTCTGCTATTCAAGAACTCCACAGATTAGAAAATCAGCAAAAAACCTTGGATGTGGTGCGGAGTAATTTTTCATTATTGCTGAAGGAGCACGATATTACAAATTCAGAAGCAACTTCTCCTGAATTATAGTGATTGAAAAGTTCCTCGTTTGTTTTTATTCCATAACAAAGAAAAGCAGCTCTGCACATCTAATTGCACCAGAACTGCTTTTCTGCATCCATCTTAAATTTGACAAGCTGATATATGTTCTTTGTATATCTCAGTTTTTGTTGTTGACGCGATCAAATCCTCTTGCCACAGCGGCTGTTGTTTCTGTATTTCAACTTTTTGACCAGGATCATATATTGTCCAATGTTCGTGAAATGGCTGCATATCTGGATACAAGATTATTAAAACTACTTGAAGAAACCAGCTTAATTACAGAGATTCGTGACTTAGGCTTAATGAAAGGTATTGAACTTACTGTTCCTGCGGCTCCATACATAAAAGCACTGCAAGAATCCGGGAATAGGACAGGTGCTCCAGATGTAGCAAGACCTGTCCTATTTCTACAAATTTGTACCCTTTTCCTCGCACTGTTTGGATAAAAATGGGATTTCGTGGATCTGGTTCTATTTTCTTTCGTATACGGCCTATATGTGCAGTGACATTTCCTTCATCACGAAAATATTCTTTTCCCCATACAGCCTCATATATCTGTCGATGAGTAAATACCTGTCCAGGATAACTTGCCAGAAATAAAGTATCTCAAATTCTTTTGAAGTAAAAGGCACTTGTTTCTTATTCAAATTTACGTTTCTCTCTAGTACGTTAAGTTCTAATCCTCCATAAACCAGTATTTCTTTTGAATTCTGATTCCTTATTTCATCAGTATATGATATATGGATGTTTCACTCTTTATTTTATTTCCTTCATATAAACGAAGAAGTAATTCCACTTTTTGAATTTAAATCACCCCTTTTATCTGTATTTATTTAATGGAAAATGCTCTCCTTGGTTTATATTGTGGTATCTTATAAGCATTTTCTTTATTGATTTTATTACCCAAATAAACCCATGTATTGCCATTGTTTCTAATCCTTACTTCATGTCTGAATGAACAATCTGTTCCTTCTTCCTGAAAAACAGCTTCTACTG
>JAEDJV010000236.1 GCA_016296165.1 Oscillospiraceae bacterium
TATGCTTATGCAGGAACTGAAAAAACTTGAAGAGGATTTCCCGGAGTATGCATATGAAAATTCTCCGACTAAACGTGTTGGCGGTGCGGCACTTAATAAATTTGAAAAAGTAACCCATGCTGTGCAGATGGGGAGTCTTCAGGATGTTTTTTCATTTGAACAGGTGAAAGCATTTACAGAAAAATGTGAACAGGAGCTAACCAAACCGGTATATATAGTTGAACCAAAGATTGATGGTCTATCTGTTTCACTTGAATATCACGACGGTGAATTTTTTATAGGCTCCACAAGAGGAGACGGATTTACAGGGGAGGATGTTTCTGCAAATCTTAAAACTATAAAGTCCATTCCTCTGCAGATTGACAAAGATATTCCGCTTCTTGAAGTCAGAGGCGAGGTGTATATGCCTCGTGATGTTTTCTTTGAACTTGTTGAAAAACAGGAACTAAATGATGAGATTCCGTTTAAAAATCCGAGAAACGCAGCCGCAGGTTCTCTTAGACAAAAAAGTTCAAAAATTACAGCACAGCGTAAACTTGATATATTTGTTTTCAATATTCAGCAGAATCAGGGCCGGGAAATAAATTCTCACAAGGAATCACTTGACTATCTCAGTTCGCTTGGTTTCAAAGTAGTTCCAAGCTATGTTCCATGTACAACTTATGAGGAGATAGCGGAGGAGATTAAAAAAATAGGTGAGAGCCGTTCCTCATATCCTTTTGACATCGACGGTGTTGTGATAAAAGTAGATGATTTTGCACAGAGGAATATAATGGGTGCAACATCAAAATATCCAAAATGGGCTGTTGCATACAAGTTCCCGCCGGAGGAAAAGGAAACTGTACTCAGAGATATCGAGGTAAATGTCGGAAGAACCGGTGCAATCACACCGGTAGCTGTTTTCGATCCTGTTCTTCTTGCCGGAACCAGTGTTTCGAGAGCAGTACTTCATAATCAGCAGTTTATCACAGAAAAAGATATACGTATCGGAGACACCATAGTTGTCAGAAAAGCAGGGGATATCATCCCTGAAGTATTAAAATCAGTTTCACATGCAGAAAATTCAGAGGCGTTTATGCTCCCGGAATTCTGTCCGGTATGCGGAGCAAAGTCTGTCCATATAGATGATGAGAGTGCTCTTAGATGTCCTAATTCTTCGTGTCCTGCGCAGCTCCTTAAAAATATAATTCATTTTGCTTCCAAGGGTGCTATGAATATCGATGGACTTGGTGACGCAATAGTCGCTGTCCTCCTTGAAAAAGGACTTATTAGTTCAGTAGCAGACCTGTATGATCTTACAGTAGAAAAACTTGTTACTCTGGATCGTTTCAAGGAAAAGTCGGCAAATAATCTTGTGAATGCAATTGAAGCTTCCAGAGCAAATTCGATGGACAGAATTATTTTTGGACTTGGAATAAGGAACATAGGTTCCAGAGCAGCTGTTCTTCTGTGTGAAAAATTTCCTGATATCGATTCTCTCATGAATGCTGATGTATCAGAAATATCCTCTATTGACGGATTTGGCGATGTGATGTCCGGAAATATATACGAAGCGCTCAGAGAACCTCATATGAGAGAACTGATTGAACGTCTGAAAGAAAAAGGCCTTAATTTTACCTATATGACAACTAAAAAGAGTGATGTATTGTCAGGTAAAACTTTTGTGTTAACAGGTACACTTCCGACTCTTAAGAGAGATGAGGCAAAGAAAATAATTGAAGATATGGGGGGCAAGGTATCATCCTCAGTTTCAAAGAAAACTGATTATGTAGTTGCGGGTGAAGAGGCAGGAAGCAAACTTACAAAAGCACAGGAGCTTGGCATTGCAATACTTTCAGAGTCAGAACTTTTGAACATGGCTGAAGAAAAATAATTTTTTTGTAGCATTTTCGGAAGTTGAAAAGTATTATAACAGGTGGCAAATTTATTTGGCGATAGCTATAATGCCACTAATATAATAAAAAGTAAAGGGAAATGAATATGAACTCTGAAAAAAAAGACAGTATATCAGAAGAAAAGACTGAAGAAATCTCTCCTGAAGATACTCCGGTTCAGGATGTATTAAAAAAGGCAGAAGATCCGGAAAAAGCTGAAGAAAAATCCGATGAATGCGGAGAAAATCAGGAAACACAGGATAACGGAATTTCTGAAAATCCTGATGATTTACAAACAGAAGAAAAATCAGGACGTTCTTTAGGTTTTTCATTGAAAAAACTTGCAGATACACTAACTGCATACTTAACAGAAAACAATCCCGCAGGACTGATTATCGGACTTTTTCTGATTTTTTCTTCGATAACTCTTATCAAGGGAATAAGAAGTGATCCGAAGATTAATCCACTCGACCCATGGCAGGATTTCTGCAGTTTTACTGATATCGGTTCAACATTAAGATGGATGGTAATTATTTTTGCTGTTTTATTTGCTGTACGTAAGCTGATTACGAAACCAAAGATAAACTGGGCGGCAGTTGACAGTTCAGTACTGATTGCAGGTACT
>JAEDJV010000237.1 GCA_016296165.1 Oscillospiraceae bacterium
TTTCGCAGTTCGGAATTAACCCCTTCACTTGTTTGAAATGGGAGAGCGTTTTTGGTAATGTCATTAACTTAAGAAAATTTATAAAATAAAACAGAAAAAGGTCTTGACAAATGTCAGAAAAAATGTGGCGAAGCCTCCTTGAATGAATACATTTTAGGAGGAATTGCTAATGAACTTTTACGCTGATTATGTCCGCAACAAACTCAACGCTGCCATTTCCAGCATGTCCAGTCAGATAGAAGATTACGTCAAAAATCCCGGGCATGATTTTACCAGAAATCGGAAGATGAACTTTACCTCGACAATAAACTTTCTACTTACTATGGAAGGTGGTTCACTTAACTCAGAATTACATAAATATTTTAATTATGATCTGAATCAAATAACCCGTTCTGGTTTCATAAAGCAAAGGAACAAATTGAAACCAGATACCATGGAACATTTATTTCACAAATTTCATGAGCAGATATTATGTAACAAAAAATACCAAGGCTATCAGTTACTTGCCTGTGATGGTTCTGACTTGAATATATTTCGTGATCCACTAAATCCACACACGTATTTTGCTGGTAAAGAAGGAACTTTTGGTTTTAATCAACTGCATCTTAATGCCTTGTATGACCTCCAAAGCAGGCGATATGTCGATGCTCTGATTCAGGAGCCTTATGAAGAAAATGAATCCTCTGCCATGATTGAAATGGTAAAAAAACTGACTGCAAATCAGAAGACTATCATTATGGCAGATCGTGGATACGAAACTTATAACATTTTTGCAAATGTTCAGGAACGTGGTCTCTTTTATCTGATCCGGATTAAAGATACCTCGAAAAAAGGCGGCATTTCCGGAAGCCTTTCCTTGCCGGTATCCTGTGAATTTGACGAAGAAATCGAACTGATTCTGACCCGTAAACAAAAGTTTTATAAAACGAAAGGTTATAAATATCTCTCAAATTCATCGCCATTTGACTTTCTTGATTCTGAGAATTTGTTTTATACACTTCATCTCAGACTCACACAGTTTCAGCTGGAAAATGGAGTTTATGAATGTATAGCCAGTAACCTGGATAGAGACGAGTTTCCACTTGAAAAGATCAAAGAACTTTATCATATGCGGTGGGGAATCGAAACTTCTTTCCGTGAGCTGAAATATACGATTGGCCTGACAAATCTTCACTCTAAAAATGTGGAATATATCTGTCAGGAAATTTACGCAAAACTGATCCTGTATAATTTTTGTGAAATTATTTCAGCAAATGTCATACTGGAAGAAAGAAACTGTAAGTACACATACCAATTAAACTACACAATGGCAATTCAAATATGCAGGCATTATCTGCGTCAGACATTTGTAACGATAGATGTTGAAGGTCTGATCAAGAAAGAACTATCGCCTCAAAGACCGCACCGACAATATCAGCGTCGAGTAATAAAGAAACGATGGGTTAGTTTTGCATATCGTATGGGATAAAAATTATTCAAATGAATATAGCTGGCAAAAAACAGACTTTTGGTTTGTTTATTTGTTATGCCTAAATCTTGTGATTTTTCAAAAAAGCTAATCTGAACACTTATTGCAATAATCAAAATTTTCTTAAGTTAATGACATTACTGGATCGCGGCAGTCCTTTTTTGGCAATATCAATGAATAAATGTGTCAATATTCGGACGGACCTTATCTTCGTAAACAAGTTCGGCCATGCATGTGGCGAAATATTTGCGGTTGGCAACGAGCAGCTTCTTCTCGTCAACTTCGCCCAGTTTGGCGGCCAGCCATTCCTTCATGGCGGCTTTCAGTTCGGCGCGCTCCGGTTCGTACTGGAAATCCTCGGTTTTCAGACCTTCCCATGCGGCGATTTTAGCCTTGAGCTCGTTTTTGTACATATCTTTAATTAAGTCCATATTGAAAATCCCCCTGTCTGCAACATTTTGAAAAAGTTTGTTTCTATTCTTTATTGTAATATGAATAGTCTGATAATGAAAGATAAATTTGATTTTTTTTGAAAAATATTTTCCTTACATAAAAATATAGATAGGATATGTGCAGTTTGACTTTATATCTGGACAAACTTTACAGCGGATTTTACGGAGGTTTGAAATGGTTATTAAAGAGATGATACATATTACACCCTATGATTTAGACAGAATGCTGCATATTTATCTTCCGGATGATTATACGGACAGCACGGAGCGTTACCCGGTGATGTATATGTATGACGGGCATAATCTTTTCTATGATGAGGATGCGACATATGGCAAGTCATGGGGACTGGAGACTTATATGAATCAGCGGCACAGAAAAATGATCATTGTCGGCATCGAGTGTAATCATGAAGGCAATAAAAGGCTGGAGGAATTCTGTCCTTATGATTTCAGGGATTTTAACGGGCAGATCATACATGGGACAGGTCAGGTCTTCATGCAGTGGGTGGTCGATCAGCTGAAGCCGATGATAGATGGCATGTTCCGTACACTGCCGGACAGAGAGAAT
>JAEDJV010000238.1 GCA_016296165.1 Oscillospiraceae bacterium
CCCATCACCACAATATTATATTGTACATTTTAACATATTTCCAAGTAGAAATCAATACATATATTTTTAAATTGAATAAAAAGTTTAGCTTAAAGAATCTTTTTTTCCTTAAACAGTTTCATCATTTCATTTGTCAAACTGCTTGAATCAGGTTGAAGTATGATATTTTCGCGATCAATCCATTCTGCAGACTTCAGTTCATTTTCATCCATATGTATCTCTGTGTCACCATCGACCTCACAGAAAAATCCTACAAGTATATCATTCGCTATTCCCCACGGCTGAGATTTATAATATCTGATATTTTTTACACGTATCCCAGTTTCCTCCATAACCTCACGTGAAACGGTTTCTTCAAGCGTCTCACCAATTTCGGTGAAACCCGCTATTAGTGCGTTATGCTGATATCCTGTCCTGTAACGGGTCACTAGTAGTTTATTTCCGGATATCACACCAACAATAACTGCAGGCATTATACGAGGATAAGCGGTATAACTACATTTTTCACATTTCATAGCCCTTTCGGTTTCTGAATGCTTCATTTGACAGCCGCATCTTCCGCAGAATCTGAAATCCCGATACCAGTCGCTCAGGTGTTTCCCAGTCATAAATGCAAAGATCTGATGTTTCTCACCGATTTTCCTTTCGCGTATCTGCTTAAGATCAGTATATTCATACCCGGGAAGTCCGCCTTCGATTTTATCTGCAAGGAAATATGCCCTGCTATCAAGTCTGAATAAAAATTTCAGATTCGCATTTTTCCCGGTTTCAAGTACACTCGGAATTCTAAGCCAACCATCCGTGTCTGCAAGTATTTTACCTCCGTCAAATACCAGAACCGGATCATTGTCCATAGGCTCAACTCCCGTTTCAAACTGATTGTTCAGCTTATGCGGATAAATATCCTGTATCATATCTTATTTCTCTCCTTTAAATATTTCAGAAGTCCTCTGCAGGCTTCATCTATATCATTATATGTAGTCCTGAAATCCCCGCTGTACCACGGATCAGCCACATCATCCGAACTCCCTGCAAATGTCATCATTTTATAAATTTTCTCTTCCTTATCCGCACCTAAAATGCGCTTCATATTACGAATATTCATGGTATCCATACCTATCAAGTAATCGTACTTGTCATAGTCTGAGGCCTGCAGCTGAATCGCAAATTTACCGTCTGCACTGATTCCATGCTTTTTCAGCTCAGCCTTTGCCGGCGGATAAACCGGATTACCCTGACCATGCCATATTTCTTCCGTACTTGTTGCACTGGAGCTGATAAGGAACTGATCTGCCAGTCCTTCATCGTTTACAAGTTTCTTCATTATAAATTCAGCCATCGGCGAACGGCATATGTTGCCATGGCAAACGAACATTATTCTAATCATCACTAAATTCCTTCCTGAAATGCCGAGATTTGCGGGGTTTTGCGGCGATTTGCCAAGGTGGTAAAACTTACTAATTTTCTGTGAATTTTTCAGTATCTTTGCAAAAGGTGGCAAATCGTAGCCGTCGTTAGTAGTAAAATTGTAGTAAAAACCGGGGTGTTTACTACTAAGGGTTTTCACTTATTTTCCATCGTTATTTTAACACTTTAAGTAAAGAATCTGTATCTATCCCTTTAGCAACATATTCGATATTATTGTAATTGCTTTCGGAAATACTTTTACTTAATATCATCAATATTCTCTGGGTATTTATAGTTTCGTTTCGCATATCAGTATTCAAAACAGTATTAGGAATAAAATATTTTCCATTTCTTTTAAATCCAATACAAGCTCTTATATTTCCTGCAAGTTTATGCGTATCAAGCTTAATATGTGCCGAATTATAGTTGTAATCTCCAATCATATTAGCATTTTTGGAAACATTCAAAACCTGCTTTAAAACCTGCAGTTTCTGGATTGCTGTTCCATCTTTAAAGTCAAAATCCCGTTCCTGAAGTTTGTTATGTAAAGCCTTTTTAAAAAACATTTCAGCTGACGGACAAAATGATTTGTTGATTGACATACCTGTCAAATGAAGGAAATTTGATGAAGAACCTTTAATTTCAACAGTGTCAGGAGCGTTTATATTTCCAAAAACAATCATTAAGTTTTGGTTTACAAACTGATTATCATAAACAATTGCAGATTCTCGTATAATTTTTATAGCCGTTGTCTTATTCATAATTTACCTCAAAAATTTAAAAGGGAGAGTCATGCCGCAGCAAATGAACTCTCCCTTTAGTGGCTGATTTATTTTGTTGTCCGCCAACTACCGACCCATATGTTCGGCTTTAATATCAGGTTTATTTTGTTGCCTGCCAACTACCGGCTCACAGGTCCGGCATCAATATCGGATTTTTATCGTGTCAGCCCACGTTAGTAACAAGCTGTTATTCTACTTATATTATAATGCTTTTTTTCGATGTTGTCAATTATAATTTATGTTAATTTTTTTATAGGAACTTATGGTATTCCGTTTCTATATAACCTCTAGATTTATAT
>JAEDJV010000239.1 GCA_016296165.1 Oscillospiraceae bacterium
ACATCACCGAGGCCGAGTGTAACAAAGTTGAAGCCCATTGGTTCATAGTCTTCTTCTTTTCTGACTTCATCCACCTGAATAAACCGGTTTCTGAGTCCTATTTCATAGGCTTCATACCTCTCCTTCTGTGAACCTCTTGTCAGTTCCTTTGTGTCGAAAGCCCAGTAGTATCCACTGTCTTTTTCAGACTCAAGGAGAAGTTTACTGTCGAGTTCGGTTTCAATCTGGTTGATAACAGCCGTAACCGCCTGTATGTACTGCCTTCTGTCCTCTTCTGAAGCACCGCCGTCAATGATTGTGTGTGGAAATCCGAAGATTTTGCAGATTTCAATTGCATTGGTCTTCTTGTTTTCGTTGACCTGCATCTCTGCAGACGTTGCCGAAATCTCCTGAAACTCCATACCGTCGTTAAGAACGAGGATTTTTCTGTTTCCTTCCTCGTTGAAGCTGTCATAAAGGTTTTCATAACCTCTCCTTATGTCTTCGAGGACTTCTTTGCTGAGCTTATTACGGCTCTTAAGAAATCCACCCTTGCTTCCGGAACTCTTTGACATCTTGATTTCAAGTTTGAGGCTGTTGTATGCAGCAGAAATAACCTTGCTGTTTTCATCCTGCACCGGAATATTTGTATATCCGTCTTTCGTCTTTCTGAGAATTTTAAGAAACTTGAAATCAAAATATTCCTGACCGTCCACCATTACGGTATAAGCTTTGAAAATGGGGTCATTGTTCTGATTTATGCCAATCTCACGACTGTCAACATAGTGAATGCTTACAGCTTTTCCTCCACCAGAGTTTATATATGCCCATCCGCCACGGCCTACATAATAATCATTGAGCATTGCTTTCCAGAATTCAACTGTATTCAGCGTATCTCCTGTTTCACCGTTCAGCAGTTTTACTCTGCTGTCGTCAGTGATTTCCTCAGGCTTACCGTCTGTCTTCCTGTATAACCTTACCGGAAGCATTGAAATTGAATCTGCTATCTTGCTGATGCAAGCCTGAACAGTAGGTATCTGTAATGTTTGCTCCCTTGTTACAGGAATATTACCTGACATAAGGTCAAGAACGGAACTGTCCAGCTCTCTTTGCTGTTCGTTTACCGCTCTGTTTTCTTTTTTCTTAAATAATGCCATTGTCTCACCTCTAATCTATCTGGCATCCCCATACTTCCTGCTGATCCAGTACCTTTACCTGAAGGAGATATACTGCGTTTATCAGAGATACTACCATATCAACCTTACCGGCTGATTTTTTCTTATTGACATACTTGTTGAGGTTTGTATCCTCGGTGCACCTTGCATTCTGAAAGTTAATTTCAAGCATGAGGTTTTCAGAATACACGAAGCTCCTGCTGAGAATGCTTTCGTAAAGGAGCTTTGTCGGCCTGTGAAGTACACTTGAATGCTGCTTTATCTCAACACATTCAATTGGGTCATCTTCGTATTCCAGTTTCTGAACTGTACTCAGTGCGTTGTATCTGTCATAACCGAGCTGAATGATGTTCACACCATATTTTTCACTGAGAGACATGATGAAGCGTTCAACAAATCCGTAGTCAATGACATCATCTCCGCATTCAAAGCACACACCGGAATCGATGAGTCTCTGATAATCCACGTTTTCACGTATGGATTTTTCTTCTTTTCTGTCTTTCGGGATAAATCCCCACACCTTTGCATAGATACGCCCTTCATGATATGTGAGCATAGCCACACTGGTATTATCATCAGTCTGCGACAGGTCAAGGCCGAGATAAACGTCCTTACCCTGCCAGAAGCTGTCCTCCACTTCCTCAAGGCAGAGTCTGACCTTTGTGATTTCCACATAGCCTAATACACCGAGTCCTTTATACTTGATGTTCAGATGCTTACAGAGAAAGTTTTCACGCTTGTTCTCGTAGAGAATAGCGTCTTCTCTTTTTTCCTTGATAGCTTCAAGTACATGAGGATTACTGTAAGCAACAGGATTGCTCTGAAAAATAGCAAGGTCCTCTGTTTTCCATGCATCCCCGACTTTGTATTCATCATCAGGCTCATAGAGCAGAGCGAATGTTCTTCTGCTTTTTCTGAGTCCGTCAATGGTTTTCTTTGCCTTGTCAATCTCATCAATCATACAGTTGTCATCATTCGGATACTGTGTACTGATGATGATTCCGAGCTTGTTCATGAGTGTAATCTGTGATGAACGCATAGCCTCAATAGGATAGTTGTCCATAGCTCCGCACTCGTCACCAAGAAAAATGTTAGCAAGTTTACCATCCATTTTATCCTGGCTGTATGCAAGAGGAGTGTACTCGGAATCTGTGAGCAGACATCTGATTTCTGAACGAAGAAGCTTGAATATCTTGCCATCGTTCAGAGCCGGGCTTGACTTTATTATCTTGTTTATATTAACCTGAAGCTCTTTGGAAAGCTTAAGGTCAGGTGCTACAGAAAAGAATCGTGAAAACTTCGGTTCTGTCA
>JAEDJV010000073.1 GCA_016296165.1 Oscillospiraceae bacterium
GCAGAATACCCTCCGGCAAACGTATTTCCTCCGTATATCTGCAGAATTGTCTGACGGCTCTTTTTGCACCGCAAAATGTTTTTAGATCATCAATCATTTTTTTATCTAGAATACTCTCTCCTGTTTCAGGAGTAAGAAACATACTGTTTATATTTTCGGAAAACCATTCCCTTATCGCAGCATCTCCGATATAACCAAAGGGCGGCTGTCCGATTCCGCGTATTATTCCGGCACATGTTATCATATCACAGAGACTTGATTTTTCCGAATCCGTTTTTTTATCAAAATACTCATTTGTCATTATTTTTTGAGTTATTGCCCTTGCAAGCATTGAGATCTCAATACTCTGACTATACTGACTTCGAAAATTATTTTTATCATTCATGGGAACAACAGATGATTTGTACTGCATCCTCCGCATCCCCTTTACAGAAATAAGTTTTATTATACTGTCACTTTCTGTATTATCACAAATTAATCCTTCATTTCTCATAATATTCATCCTTTAACATAAGTTATCACGATGAATTATACTTTATAAAATTTTATTTGTCTATAATATGTTAAAAGGCCTCCCCTTTTCTTAACAAGGGAAGGCCTGAATTCGTTATTTTGTATGTACTTTTCTTTCAGCCTGCTGGAAAGAAGACTTTAGTTCTTCTATAAGCGGGATAAGAGGTTTGATTACTTCTGAACGTTTTCTGATATTTGCCTGAACAAGTGTTCTGATGAAATAATCATAAAGCATATGAAGGTTATTGGCAATATCATACTTGAAATCGAGAATGCCATCAAGATAATGAATAATTCTCTGAACCTTCTTTATTGATTTTTCAGCCTCATCCATATCTTTTTTTTCTTCTATATAGTAAACGGCCAGATTAAGTGTTTTCAGGCACTCCTCATAAAGGACTATGATAAGTTCTCCGGGAGTCATTGTCATGATTGATTGTTCTTTGTATTTGTTATATGGATTTGAAGCAGCCATAAATGACTTCTCCTTTCAGAATATTAAATTATTCAAAACCCGCCGCCCATCATAGAAGCAAGGTAATTTGATGTGGAATTCATACCGGAAAGAGCAGATTCCATTGAGTTGAACTGTTTCCAGAGTCTTTCCTTTCTTGAATCGTACTGTGCCTTGAGTTTTGTGATAACATCTTTGATTGAATCAATTCGCTTGTTGATTGTATTGTTTTTCTCTGTAGCTTTGCCCTTGAGTCCGGCCAGTGATACAAGTGAACCAGGAGAACCTGACGATGTATTGGCAATTTTTTTGCAGGCACTGTTCAATCGGCTGACAAGACCGTTTGAACCTGTAAATATATCAGCGACTCCCTTCATATCATTCTGAAGTGCATCCTTGAGCTTATCCTTGTCAATGGTAAGCTTTCCATAGTCTTTCCAGTCTGAACTTGAAGCTATTCCTATATCGGACAACAGTTTACTGTCTCCGACTTTAGTATAAAGTGCTGAACGCATCTCATTGAGGAATTTTGAGATATCGTTGTCTCCGTTAAGAAGACCTGTTTTGGATTTTTCTTCCCATTTTTTTATCTCACTCTCTGACATCTCATCTTTTTGTGCATCTGTAAGAGGAGCATATTTTTTGTACTCTGCTTTATCATGAATACGCTTGTTCAGATCCTCAATAAGCTTGTTGTAGTCTTCAACAAATGAAACTATCGTATCAAGTGCTTTTTCGTTGTCACGTGAAGTTTCAATATTTACCGGACCCGAAGTTACTTTTTTTAGTGTTAGATTTATTCCGTTATATGACACTTCATTTCCGGAATAACTTACATCTTCACCATCAATTTTAAGCAACGCATCCTTGCCTGTTTCATCAATTGAAGATACACCGAACATACTGTTAATAATTCCGCCTGCACCATCAGTTACTTTAATTTTTGAACCGGAACCTGTTTCCTGACAGGTGATGCTGAACTTATCATTCAGAGAGTTGTATGTCATTGTAACACCTGCTCTGCTTTCGTTTACTTCAGACATCATATCAGCAAGCGAAGTTGAGCCCTTAAATGAAAATTTTGTATCATTTATTGTGAATTCAACATCGTCATCTGCTCCGATACCATAAATATCAGATAGTGATTTTTTAACATCAATCCGGTTGGAAGCGCCCTTCTCTGTAAGTCCGACAGCCTCAAGAGCTTCTTTTGAACCGGATATGGATATTGTTTTACCGGTGCCGGCAGTAATCGAACCGTCATCAGGATTAAAATGTATTCCGGAACCAAATGCATTAAATAATTTTTCACTGAAACTGTCCTTCGTTTCAGACTCTGTTATGGTGATATCTTTTGACACACCGTTAAATGTCATTTGCAGTTTTCCAACTGTTTTTATCTCCGGACATTCCACTTCAGCGCTTGAAGTTTTTACAGCTTCCTGCTTTCCGCTGAAACCGAGTGTTTTAAAATCATCACCCTTGTCTTCTGCAGCTTCAATTGTCAGTTTATCTGCAGAGGTACTTGTAAACTCAAGTTTTCCATCCTTTAGTGAAACAGACAAACCAGTAAGTGCTGTATCTGCTTTTAGTTTTAATTCCGCTTTATCTTTGCTTAATGATACGGTAACTTCCTCATCATTAATTTTTAATGCGTATTCCTTTACATCATCTGTGAGTTTTGAATCGTTGATTTTTGAACCGGTAATTACAGGATTTTTAACATCCGTACTTACTGCTGTTCCATCAACAGAAAATGACGTATCGTCCTCCGAGCCGGAAAATACAAGTTTTTTATCCGAATTAACAGAAGCCGAAATCTGTACATCTGTACCATTAACCTTGTTGTACAAAGCAATACCCTTGTTTATCCTGTCGGCCATTTCATTTTGTGTTATTGCACCGCTTATATCTATCTCTATATTAGCTGAAGCTGTGCTGATAGTCATTGTTTTTTTATTACTGTCGCTAAGTCCTGTAAGCTTAACCGACATACCGGAACTTGCAGCTGTACCGGATGTAAATTTAGCAGCGCTTGCAAGCTGGGTTACCTCAATGTCAAAGTTTCCTTCAACTGCGTCTGAAGTTGATACAGCCTTGACTGCATCCGAATTGCTCTGAGTATTTGAACTTTTAAAAGTAGAGGAAAGAACAAGTGATTTTTCCCCTGTTACAGAGAAGAACTTGTCCTTAAAATCATTTATCTTGTCTATTACCTCTCTGTATTCTTCCTGTTGCATCTCAAGAACTTTTTGTTTCTGTTCCTGCTTGTCAATCTTGGTCTGAATATCATTTAACATACTCTTAACCAGTCCTTCAGTATCAAGACCGGATATCATACCGGAAAATCCCTTGTTACTGTAAGATGACGATGTGTATGTATTATCTGATGTTGAATTTACATTCATATATATCACCCCTGTTATATCATAGAAACGAATTACTCTGCTATAATATTAATCGTCATTTTTACTTTTATTTAAATAGTTTTTATTCGTTTTTTATATACTTCTTCTTTTTTGTGATAAACGCTGAGGATTAGTGCTGTCATTTACTGCGTTATAATACCTTGAAGCCTGTGCACTCTGACTTGTATTATTTTCTCTGATCTCCTGAAGAGTTTTTTCCATTCCTCTCCTCATTCTCTCCTCGACAATCGGAATTATCCCCTGTATTCTGCTTGCTACGGCATTCACATCCTGTCTTTTTTCAAAAACATCTGCAAACATGTCATTTATCTCCGATCTGTTTGTCAAAGGTGAAACTGCCAGTTTTAACTCTCCGGTCTCATCCTCATCAGTAACTGATCTGATATCAGTAAAAATTTCATCAATTATCTCACGATATTGGCTTATACGTTCAACGCCTACATCAATATCCTCCGGATCACAGGAGAAAAGGGTGTTTACTTCTGATTCCATCTCGAGAAGCACTTGTTCTATTTCCTCAAGATAATTATAAACTGATTTTGCAGCTTCGTTAATATTCATTGTGATCATCTCCGTTTTTATTATTTTTTTCAAAAATATATTCCACTTTTCTTTATTATATGGTATAATAATTGTTAATACGACTTGGGGGTGTAATCAATGTTTCCTGCAAAATGCAAAGCAATATTAAAAACCATGAAGGACGAAGTTCTGGAAATTGGATACGCTTCATATTCTGCACAGGATCAGTATCTGGACTTTACTGCACAGTTTGTCCCGATTATTCAGATAAATGAACAAATAAAGGTAATCTGCAGCGAAAACGGAGTAACAACACATATTTTCATAGGAAATGTATATCTTTCTTCTTCTAAACTACTCAGAGTTATTTCATTAAAATGTGCCTTTTTACGAGGAGCAGAAAAAGTTCTTGCAGCTCATATTCCTTTTGAAGCACAGATATATCTTCCGGCTTTCAAACACAAGCTTTTTGTAAACAAGCTCATGTACAAATGGCACGAATGCAATATAAAAGCTATATCTATGAATGGCGTAGCTATCGAATGTCCGGATATACTAACCGAATTTGAAGATAAAGTTACTATAAAAATTTCCGATCCTATATTTTCAAAGTCAACCGAACTCCATCTTCACACCGGCGAAAAGGGACTAATGTTCGGAAACCATACAAAATACAAATATAAGATCGGAAAGATAAATAAACGCTGTGAATCAGAACTGAGCAGCTTTATCCGAAAAGCCAACATGGCTCTTCTCGGTAACATAGAAATGATTGACGAACAATCATTATATTAATCTTCATTATTCTTTAAACTGTTAAGTTTATTCTTGAAGGCATCAGGTGAAATAGCATCTGCTGCCTTCATGTTGCTTTCCATGGTCAGACGCAGCTCACTCCTGAGTACTTTAACATCCTTTGGTGCTTCGATTCCAAGTCTTACTTTATCCCCGCTGACTTCGACTATCTTTACCTCTATATCATCATTAATATAAAGCGTTTCCCCCACTTTTCTGGATAATATAAGCATTAATTAATCCTCCCTGGCACTTTCGAATAATTTATAACGAATAGTATAGTCTTCCTCTGCAATAAACTGAGCAGCTCTTCTCTCGTCAAGATTTACAATGACAGGACTCTTTAAGTTTACAGTTGATGAACCAAAATCTTCAGCAACAACCATAACCAGCCATATCTCATATGTTCCCTTGCCAATCACTTTTGAAATATCCTCTGCAAACGTCGGCTTATATTCATCACCAAGTGTACTTGGATTTGCAAGTACAAAACAAAGACTTCCGTCATCAACGCACTGTAACCAGATAAATTCTCCATTCAACGAATCATCCATCATAAATACATATCTGCTGTATTTTTCAAATCCAAGTACCGGCTGATCGAATGTGATGATATCCTTCTCTGATATCTCAATCTCTCCAAAGTTTTTTGTTAAAATCTTCATAATTTCCTCCATACCCTTTTATTATATTGCCTTGCACATCCGTTCCCTACGGATACTCCGTGCATAACGGACAATATTAAACAAAAAATATATTCTTCGTTTAATATAAAAATCAGGGGTGAATCTGATGTACACCCCTGACTAAATTACAGTTATTTTTCTTCCGGTTCTTCATAATCCGGATCTGAACTCTTAGGGAAATAATTAAAACCACCCATATATTCAATTTCTACATGTGCAAACTCTTCAACCGTCTTATATGTTTCAGTCTTTTCTTTATTAACAGATTCCTGCTTTTCCGATTGAATCTTAGGTTCCCATGATTTATCCGGTATAACAGAATCAATATTATCAATAACAGAATCGATTGAAACTCTCCTTATGTTTTGGGCTGCAGCCGAACATGTATATTTTGAAACCAGTGCAATATTCTTTTTTCCATAGCAATAACTTACCGAATATTCATTTTCATCAGTTTCAGAAGCCGTTTCATACTTAATACCATCTGTCCCTCTTGAATAAACTGCTGGCTGTGAACTTGAAATTTCCTGTTTTATGTTACTTTTATTATCATTTCTCGAGTTTGAAACATTAGCAACCGGAATCTGAATATTTGATGAATTTTTTTCAATGTTTTCGAGCGAAAATGACGTGTCTGTATTTACAACTACACGTTTTTCCTCCTTATACTTAATCGGGACTGTAGTAATTTTGAGAAGTTGCATTATATTTCCTCCTCTCATTTTAATTACATAAAATCAATACTGCTAGTTTACATAATCCATGAGTGACTTAGGAACGATATTACGTCCAAACTGCAAAACAAGATTCCATGAGTTCTGATAATTATAGAAGTTTGTAATCTCAGTTGCATCATCGACGCCTTCAACGTCATGCTGCATTTTTAAAAGTGATGTATTTTCAGTTTCAAGTCTGTCAAGTGTATTTTCAAGATATTTTGTTCTGACGCCAATCTCTGACAGACCTGTTACTAAATTTTCTGTCTGTGATTTAAAGTTTGTCAAAATGGCACTTAACTTATCAGTATCCGAATCCCTGATTGCATTTTGCATTTCAGTCATCATATCATATAAGTTATTGGAGATTTCCTCCTCATCATCCAAACCGTTTATATCCTTATATGACACTTCTGTTTTTCCATAACCTAAAATATTTATTCCATCTACTGATACCTTATATGCTGTTTTGGGAGAAACTGTACCACCCTCTACACTTATATCAAGACCTATGTCCATATAGGCATCCGCGGAGTAAGGAACGAGTCCGGCATCCGTGTGGTAGCCTTTTTTGTCTTTGGATGTCATATCTGCTACATGAACATCGTTAAACATAAGCATTCCGTCATCATCTGGCTTAAACGGTACATTATCAACCCCAAGACCACCCATGACATATTTGTTGTTATACTTTGAATTGGCAAGTCTTAAGAATTCATCTTTCGCACCCTGAAGATATGAGATATAAGTTTCCTTTGCAGACTCAAGATTGGTTGTACTAAGTGCTTTTAGCATCTCAGAGTTAACGTTTGTACACATATCACTCATCTCTGTTACGCAGTCTTCTGCAACACTCAGCTGTTCAGAAGCAGTATTTACATTATCCTGCATCTGTTCATTTCTGTATATCCTTGCTCTCAAATCAATGGCCCTCGTTCCGCCGGTAACATTCTGGGAAACTCTTGTAAAAGCCCTGCCTGTTTCAATCTTTTCCATTGCCTGATTCATTGCATGCTGAGAGTTATTAAGATTTTTAAGGTACCCTCTGTTTGTTGTACCCTGTGTTATTCTTACTGACATTTTTTCTCACCCCTTAAAATAATCCTCTTTATCCAAGAGCACCAATCTGATTAATAATTACATCAAGGAGCTCATCCATGGTTGTCATCATTTTGGCCGCAGCCTGAAACGCTCTGTTATGTGTAAGCATGCTAACTGTTTCTTCGCTCTCACTTACACCTGTTATGTTTTCACGATTATTCTGCAGTTCGTCTGAATATTTTTCGCATGATTCATACTTTGACTGAGCAAAATGTACATCTGCCCCTATTTTCCCTGAATAATTGCTGATGAAACTCTGTAGTGTACCCTCGTATTTTTCTACACCATTAGTAATCGTATGCTTGTCATTCATAAGTTTACCGAGCATACTTAAAAAATATGAGTTATCGCTACTTCCCTTGTCAGGGAGAATATATGTCGGATCTTCATACAACTCATTTGAGATAGTGATATTAGCTGCACTAACCATTCTATTGTTATAAATAACCTGATTACCGTCAGAATCGTATTCACATTCGCCTACAAGTTTTTTATAATATCCGGTTTCGTTACCATCTGTATCAAGAACCGGAACTGTGTTATTTAATATCTCTGCAAGCTGAACTGCAAATGCATCAAGAGTTTCTTCATAATATTTGAAACCTCTTAAGTCTGAACCGGATTTACCTTCTGAATTAAGTCCCCTGCCATTGATAATTTCCACAGCTGCTTTTAATAAACCATTATCTGTATCAACTGCTTCACAATTACTTTTCCATGCAACAGTAACCGTTCCATCATTACCTTCTTCGTAAATTATCCTGTCAGTTTTCTTACCGTTTATACACTCATGGTTATTGAGCTTAACATTTACAGATCCATCTGTCTGCGCTTTGACTTCAATCTTTCCAAAGGCAGATAATTCATCGAGAAGCATATTTCTTTTGTCAAACAGTTCATTTGGTCCGTACTGCTCGCTATATCCGTTTCCGGACATTATTTCCGTTATCTGTTTATTAAGTATGGAAATCTCGTCAATTATAGTATTAACGTCCTTAACTTCAGTCTGAAGCAGGCCCTTATATGAATCACATGCTTCATTAAGTGTTTCTGCAGTTTTATTAAGAAGTGATGTAATATTGTTTACCGAATCTGCAAACAGCGTTGTGTTTGCTGCTACATTTACATTGTTCGAAAGAGATTCAAGTGATGTAAACATCTGCTTGAGTCCCCAGCTTATTCCATACCCGTCACCATCGGTACCAGCGTCAATCTCTGAAATAATAGTTTCAAGTTCTGAAAACATATCATAACTCTTGCTGTAATATGATGTATCAGAATATGAATTTCTGAATGCTGTATCGAGTCTCTCATCTCTTGTCTGTGAAATACCTTCAACAGACGTACCCATTCCTATGTGATTATAAGATGTTGATGAAATTCTGCTCTTATACGCATAATTCGCAACAGCTACCTGATCTGTTCTCTGTCTGGTGTATCCTTCTGTAGACATATTTGCAAGATTCTGTCCTACTATATCCAGTGCTTTCTGACTTGCAAAAATGGCTGTCTTTGACGCTTCGAACCCCATAAAAGTTGGCCTTACGCTCATAATAATCCCTCCGTTCCTAAGCTTGTCTGTCTAATATATTCATAGGAGAATAATTCTTCTCAGATAAAGTTCCGTTCTTGTCATAGCAAGCCGGATCGGTAACCCCATCATAACCCTGATTACCTGTTTCTTTAAGATTTTTTCTCACTATATCAAGCGAACGGTTGTTATATTCACGTGCACTCATAACAGCCTCTCTGAAATCATAAAACAAGTCTTCAAGTTCATCATGACAATCTCCCGTTTCCATATCAATGATTGCCCTGAAAGTTTTTCCTTCCAAACCTAATCTTCTAAATAGCTCATTTCTCTTCTTTTCATATATCTCCGCTTTGGTAACATAAACCTGATATTCTGAAAGAACCTTGTTAATCATTTGGAGATCATCAGAAGCCAAAGCATCCATTTTGATTTTCTCATTTTTAGATACTTCATTATAAAAGTCAGTATATTCTGACATAAATTCATAAAATTCTTCATAATTTTCCACAGGAATCATCTCCCAGATATCAGATTTTTGAAAATAACAGGAATAGTTTATCCTCTGTCTTATAAAACCATTCCTGTCTGTATTTTTTTGTTTACCCTTTAAAATGCCAGACGCTGCAAAATAGCATCTGCTACATTACCCGCTGATACATTGTACGTACCTGCTGAAATCTGTGCTTTCAGAGAATTAATTTTTTCCTGTGACGCAGAACTGTGAATCTCAGAGGCGATTGCTTTAGAACTGCGATCAATTTCTCTGAATGATGACGCTTCAGGACTTATGGATACTTTATCGTGCTGTCCGATATTTGCTCTTCCGGAAGGCACCATACTGGCGTATCCTTTAATGTTAGTAGCTCCGACTTTCTCGGTTTTCATATATCCGCTGTTCACATTATTGAAATTAATATTCATATAAACACAACTCCTTTCTGTAGTATGAATATAAATCGATGCAGAATAACCCCTACAGAATATATATCGTCACTTATACACTATATTCAATACCTTCATACAATATTTTTTTCATAAAAAAACAATCTCACCGAATTAACAGTGAGATTGTTTGATTTTAATAAATTGATTTTTTAATTAGCTGAACTGCCACCAGTCAAATTCTACTCCGTCTGTGAAGATGAAGTAAAGATCTGTGGTTCCGCTGAGTTCACCTATTACAGGCATTTCAACTTCTGTGAGTCCACCTGCCGGAACATCAATATAAGCTACTGCAGGACCTGTCTGACTTGTAGCAATCTTGATTGCACCGCCATTCTTGGATCCAACTCTTGCTGTAAGTGTTGTAGCACCCTTATCAAACTTAACACCCTGAACCTTGATCCAGTCGCCCTTGTTTGTATTTGTTACTACTGGAGTATCTCCGCCCCAGCCACTTATGCTGATACCTGCCTGATTCTGCATTGTTTCAGCCTGTACTCTTACGTACGGATTGAGTGTTTCAATCTGTGAAACGCCCTTAAGTGAACCTGCACAGTAAAGCTTACCGTTTGTATTTGTACATTCGTCAATACATGTTGAACGGTAGTTACCGTCAGCACTCTTCTGACCATTGCTGTTTGTAATGTTAAGACCAAGTCCGCTTACCATACGGATAGCCTGCTGACGTGTATGATATGCTACATAGAGCTTGTTCTTGAATGAGATGATACTGTGGTGGTTGTTACCGCCGTTATCAAGTCTCTGTGAACCTGTATTCTTGAATACAACACCCTTGTATGTATATGGTCCAAGACCGTTTGTTGATGTCATATAACCGATATCAGCACTGCTGAAGCTCTGACCATTCTGTGTAGCACCGCCAGGTACGTTCCAGTTGTGGCAGAATGAATATACCCATTCATTTCCAATCTTAATCATACTTGAGTCTTCGAAAAGATATGGTGTACCAGGATCAATCGGAGTACCAACGATAGATATCATGTCATCGCCAAGTTTAGCGATACGACCCTGCTTTGTGAGGGCAGCCTGACCGTTAGGAACACCGCCGCCGTATGCGATATATGCTTCACCTGAAGCTTCATCGTAATAAACACCCGGGTCAAAGAGCCATACTACATTACTGTTTGGTGTAGATCTTGAAATAAGTTCCTTACCAATAGGATCCACAGCATTCTGGAATGTTGGATTATCAGCTGTAATTACGCCGATACCTGAACCATTATTTGCAAAGTAAAGGAAGAACTTATCCTTTCCGTTAATATTCTTCCATGCAGCATCCGGAGCCCACGCATTGTTTGCCCACTTTGTAATAGGATTCTTTGTATTTGTTCTTGCAATTGGAATAGCACCGTGGTCTGTCCAGTTTACCATATCTGCTGTTGATACGCAGTTGATAGTACCTGAAGCATATGTATTTTCCTGAATGCTTCCATTTGCTCTGTATTCGAAAGCGTCATTTGTTGTATAGATATAAAGTCTGTCTTTATAAACAAGCCAGCCTGGGTCAGCACCGAATCTCTGAGTTGTCAGAGGATTGTTTTCGCCAACTTTCTTCCAGCTCTCTGCAAGTTTTGTTCCTGCAAATGCCTTTTCAAGTTTTTCGATATCAATTGATATTGCCGGTGTATTATCAGGGAATTCCTGAGTAACTCCGAGAAGATACTTCTGAAGTTCAATCGCATCAGAAGCATTTGTTTCCCTGCTCTTGTCAACGTCACCATTGCTCTGTGCTTTCTTGTTGCTGAATCCTTCTACAAGACCACTCTTAAGGAGAACAAGGTCAGCGACTGTAATCTTGCTGTCAAAGTCAAGGTCACCCTTGATATTTGTTGTAGGAACTACGTTT
>JAEDJV010000074.1 GCA_016296165.1 Oscillospiraceae bacterium
TAACGTCGAAAATACTTGGTTGGCGACGGCCCGGGAAGATAGATAAGTGCCGGCACAATATATATTAAGAAGGTTCCTGATTGATTTCAGGGACCTTTTTTGTTTAAAAATGAATCATAAATAAGCGGTAAATAATAATAAAAAAAAACACTGACCAGAAAACTGATCAGTGTTTTTATCTTTATTTATTATTTTTGTAAATGGAGATTAATTAGCAAACGCCCTGTGCTTTCATAGCTTCAGCTACCTTAAGGAAACCAGCTATATTAGCACCAGCCATGTAGTTGCCTTCCATGCCATATTCCTTAGCTGTATCATTACAGTTATTGAAGATGTTTGTCATGATGCCCCTGAGCTTGTTATCAACTTCTTCAAATGTCCATGAAAGTCTTTCGCTGTTCTGACTCATTTCAAGACCTGAAACAGCAACACCACCAGCGTTAGCAGCCTTAGCAGGACCATAAAGGAGACCGTTTGAAAGGTATGTGTTGATAGCGTCTGGATCTGAAGGCATGTTAGCACCTTCTGCTATAGCATAAGCACCAGCTGATACGATATTCTTAGCACCTTCACCGTTAATTTCGTTCTGTGTAGCACATGGAAGAGCGATATCAATCTTAATGAGACCAGCATTTGACTTAAGTGTCCATACGCTGCCTTCGTGATATTCAGCGTTCTTATGTGAAGTTCTCTTTGTGTATTCTGTAAGTCTTGCTCTTTCAACTTCCTTGAGCTGCTTAACGAGAGCGAGATCAATTCCGTCTGGATCGTAAACATAACCGTTTGAATCTGAAACTGTTACAACTTTTGCACCAAGTTCTGTAGCCTTCTGTGTAGCGTAGATTGCAACGTTACCTGAACCAGAAATAGCAACTGTCTGTCCTTCAAAGCTCTTGTTGTTAGCCTTAAGCATGCAGTCTGTAAAGTAGCAGAGACCGTAACCTGTAGCTTCTGTTCTTGCAAGTGAGCCGCCCCACTGTAAGCCCTTACCAGTAAGAACGCCAGTAAATTCGTTTCTGATTCTCTTGTACTGTCCGTACATATAACCGATTTCTCTCGCACCTGTACCGATATCACCAGCTGGAACGTCTGTATCAGCGCCGATATGCTTGCAGAGTTCTGTCATGAAGCTCTGGCAGAAACGCATAACTTCTCCGTCTGACTTGCCCTTAGGATCAAAGTCAGAACCACCTTTACCGCCGCCCATAGGGAGTGTTGTGAGTGAGTTCTTGAGGATCTGTTCAAAACCAAGGAACTTAAGGATGCTGATGTTTACTGATGGGTGGAGTCTTAAACCGCCCTTGTAAGGTCCGATAGCTGAGTTGAACTGAATTCTGAAACCACGGTTTACCTGAACTTTACCGTTGTCATCTACCCACGGAACTCTGAAGATAATCTGTCTTTCCGGTTCAACGATTCTTTCGATAACTCCTGCTTCAACTAAGTCAGGTCTCTTTTCAACTACTGGTTCAAGGCTTTCGAAAACTTCAGAAACTGCCTGAAGGAATTCCTTTTCATCCTTGTTACGAGCGCTAACCTTTTCAAAAACACTCTTTAAATATGCATTTGTAATAGCCATTAAAAAAAATCCTCCTACAAAAATACTTTTTAATATAAATGTGGTTACTCAAAAATTCAATACTTTAACTGAGTAAACCACTCACGCTAATTATTATAATTTATTTATAAAAAAAAATCAATATAAAAATCGAAAAAAAAATGAATTTTTTGAAATTTTTCTGACGACTATTGATGCAGGAAAATTATTGCACTCTTGCAAATATTCGAAAATACGTTATTTACATGGTATTGGGGTTAATACATAAAGAAGTGAATATTTTAAATGTAAAGATTACAAAAGTGTTACAGATTTTTGCAAGTGCATCTTATTGTACTTGCAGGTTGTATTGATGTGTAAAAAAAATGGTTTATATCACTTGACATAATAACGACAAATGTGTAAAATAGAATAGATGAGTAAGCTATGCGATAGCATGAACGTTTTAGTTTATGAGGAAAGTCCGGGCATCACAGAGCGGGGCAGCTGCTAACGGCAGCCGAGGGCGACCTTAGGGCTAGTGCAACAGAGATATACCGCCGTTTATACGGTAAGGGTGGAAAGGCGAGGTAAGAGCTCACCAGAGTACAGGAGACTGTACTGCTATGTAAACCCTGTCCGATGCAACGTCTATTGGTACAGTTTATCTTAACATCTGCTCGGTGGATAAAACTGTAATGACGGCTTGAGGCCTGCGGCGACGCAGGTCCTAGATAAATTATCGCACACGACAGAACCCGGCTTACAGGCTTACTCATTTATTATTTTATGTTGAGGTTTGAGAAGATTGAGTAAAAAGAAGACAGCTGTTTTTTTTGTTATATTAGTTCTGGTTGGTGCAGCTTCAGTTATTGGAGTTTACCTGTGGACGCTTAATCCAAATAAAACAGTAACTGAATTTGAAAAACTAAAAGAAGGTATGAAGATCTGGGATGGAGCACCTGTTCCGGGAATTTCTCTTTACATACCTGAAGAATATGAAAGAGAAGACAAGGAATTTTATACTGTATATTTCAAAGATGATGCAAGGATAAGTCTTACAACTGAGGAAGTTGATAATGATCTTGCAAATTATTCATATTATGCGGTAAGTTTATATGAGGATGTTACGGATTCTTTTAATATCAGAGAAGAATATGAAGAGCAGCTTTTCAATACAACTGCTCATGTTGTAGAGTTTGATTATGGCATTAAACTGGAAGACGGAATGTCAACATATACGTGCCTTACTGCTTATGTCATGGGTGAAGGAAGGGCGTACATACTCACATGCGTTTCAGATGCTGATACCTATTCAATGCATAGTGAGGATTTTCACAAAGCGTATAAAACAATGACTTTAGTTGATGAAAATAAAGATAATGAATAATAAAAAACAGAAACCAGACTATTCTGAAATAATCTGATTTCTGTTTTTTTTATATGATAATGGAAAATGGAAAGCTTGTTTAGTGTAAAGCAAGTAAAACGTCTGTTGTGTCAATCACATTATCACAATTTAAGTCAAATTCCTTATGAAATTCTGTATCATTTAAATCGATAAGATATCTTGCAACTGGCAAATCGAAAATATTATTTCTCATGTTTTCCATGCCTTCTTCCGGTTCAACAACTGTTACCTGATATTCAGCAGTAAAATTATCGTAACTTATCTTTACTGTTTTTTCTCCCGGAGTGCTGAAATCATATTCCGTGTTAAGCTTGGTTAAATCTATTGTATCAAGTTCATTTCCGTTTATCATGAATTTTATTCCTGAGATATCCAGAAATTCTTCTGTAAAGTACTCTGTTCTCGATCCCTCACAGTTGATTGTAAAATTATTCATTCTTTCAGAAAAACTAAGTTCTGTAACACCAGTAACTCTGTTTAAGTCAAAAAGCTGATTTTCAGAAGAAGAATAATCACTGATTACAGTATCGTTATCAACTATTGATAAAACTTTATTTTCGTTATCAGGACGGCATATTGAGAACTTGCCGTTTGATTCTTTTATCAGCTTCCATTCAGTTTCAGATGAATTATCATCACTAAAGAACTCTGCTTCGGAATTATTTGAATACAGCAGAACATCATCAGTAACGGACCATATTTTATAGTTTCCGTTTGCAAGCGGTTCAAATCTGAAGTTCTGAAGAGCAGTATTGGAAACAGCATTTCTCATTTCAGGCTGCATATTCTCAGAATAAGTTAAGTATGTGTCGTCCGATGCGGATATTTTGAATGCATCACCATAAAAATGCTTTTCAGTTTCGTCTGTGTAGATGTACCCGAGAAATCTGTATCCTTTCCAGTATCCGCTGCTGTCAGCAGTTTGTGAATAATATCTGAAATTCAGTCCTCGATACTGGGATTCACTTAATGTTATCATACTTCTGTCTTCTGAAACTGTTTCAACAACTGCAACATGACCACTTACATCATCAAATTTGTCCCAGCAGGCAACTGCGCCTTCTCTTGGTTCACAGCCGTACGAATAAGGACCTTCATTGATGTTGTATTTATACCATCTTCCGGCATTGTTTATTGAAAGTGAAGGCCTGGTTCCGAGTATTTCATAAATTCTACCCCACGCATATGCAGTACAGTTTGCCATACCATATCCCATTTTCTGAAATACATTATTGTCACTATAATAGAATACATATTCCGGAGATTCTGTATTTCTCTGTGGTTCTGTATCTCTTACCTCAAAAGCTGCTGCTGAAACAACACCTGAAAAAACAAATGCGGATGAAAGTGCAGCGCAAATAACTGTCTTAAAAATTTTTCTCATGTCTCATAGCCCCTTCTGCTGATTTTTATGTAATCCCTATATGCTATATAATATACTTACTTATCTTAAATGTCAATAATATTTTTGAAATCTTAAAAACTTTTGTTAAATAAGCATATTATGAACAATGTTATTTTAGCGAATAAGTCACTTTAATACTCATATTTAACCATAAATGGAATATTGTACAACAGAATACTGCTTAATAATTATTTTGTTTATTTAAAAATTATGTTTATTTTCACCGAAATATAATAATAATAAATGTCTTTATAAAAGACAAATTTATATCTCAAAGTTGACAAAAACAGAGATTGAAAATATAATAAACAAGTACGATAGTTTATTCTTTGAAAGGAACTGATGATTATATGAACATAAAAAAAACTTTAATATTTGCGGCCGCAATTTTGATGGGTTTTGGTGTTTGCAGCTGTTCTAAACAAAATGACAGTGAAGTTAGCAGTACTGCGGAAGTGACTGAATCTGTTACTGTGACAGAATTGCCGGAGCAGAGAAGTGGATTGTCTGAGGAACAGAAAGAACTTGCCATGCAGAACGGGATTTCTGAGGACAGATACTGTGTAGATGATACAGAGATAACTGAAATCTCCTCCGGACTTCTTGATAAATACTATCAGGGTATGGCTGAGGCTGATTTTGACAAGTGTTTTGAGTCATTTCCTGATTTTTATAAAAAGGCTGTAGAAGATGAAAACAAGGATTATAATGAAACAAATGAAGAATACATGAAGAATATCAAACAGAGCTTCATTGATGATTATGGTGATGATTTTTACATATTTTCCAATGTGACATCGGTTTTACAGCTTAATGACGATTCCCTGAAAATAATACAGCAAGGTATAAACAGTACTTTTGAAACAGAAAAGGAGATAGAAATTGAGGATGCCTACTATCTGTATTTTAAGGAATCAATAAGAGGAAGTATAAACAAGGGAACAAAGGCACTTGAATTCAGTGTAATCAGGATAGACGGCGAGTATTATCTTTATGATTCATATTATGAGGATTATGAAAACAATTAATGCAACTGCTGGTTGCGGAATAAAAAAATATAAATGTAAACTTTGATATGTGGAAAAAAAGCAACCGAACTGATATAATAAATTTACAGCAAAAAACTGTAAAAAAGTTTATATGAAGAAAAAGAAAGGGGAAAATATAATGAATTCAAACATTTCAGGAAAGCTGCTTGCACTCAGAAAGCAGAATGGTTATTCGCAGGAGGAACTTGCAGAAAGATTAGGAGTCAGCCGTCAGGCTGTGTCAAAATGGGAACGCGGAGAAGCTTCACCGGACACAGAAAATCTTATCACTCTTGCAAAACTGTATCATATTTCACTGGACAAATTATTTGATCTTTCAGAGGGTACCGCTGAACAGAGGGTATCCATTAATCTGGAAAAAAAAAGTGCCCCGCAGCCGGAAATAATATATGAAGATATGATGCCGGGAGCTGCTGACGGAGTGAAAAATAATAATACAACAACATACAAGGAACCGGAAAGTAATTACTCTGCATATTTTAAATATGAAACGGTTGACGATGCACAGCCTGAGGAAAAAAGTACGTCAGGATATTCTGACAAGGTTCTTTCTGTAGCAGAAAAAATACAGAACGACGGCAAATTTTACAAGTCGCTTATGAAATTTCCTTATCCGATTGCTGTTCTTGCGGCATTTCTGGTATCAGGAGCATTTTTTAATCTCTGGCATCCGATGTGGATGCTGTTTCTGACAATCCCGCTTTATTATACAACGATTCCGGCAATTAAACATAGAAATCCAAATATTTTCTGCTATCCGGTTCTTGTTTCACTTCTGTATCTTATTGCCGGATTTACACTTAATCTATGGCATCCTGGCTGGCTTGCATTTCTGACGATTCCGGCATATTACTGGGCAATCAATATGAATAAAGATGAAAAGGAGAAAAATATTTAATTTTTTTCTTAAAACAATTGCAATTCTTTGTAATATACGGTATAATTAGATATGTTAAAAAATTATTTCTTACGGAGGAATTCTAATAATGTTAGTATCAGCAAAAGAAATGCTTAATAAAGCAAGAGAAGGCAAATATGCAGTAGGCCAGTTCAACATCAATAACCTTGAATGGACAAAGGCTATTCTTCTTACAGCAGAAGAACTCAAGTCACCAGTTATTCTCGGTGTTTCTGAAGGTGCCGGCAAGTATATGTGCGGTTACAAGACAGTTGTAGGCATGGTAAACGGTATGCTCGAAGAACTCAACATTACTGTTCCTGTTGCTCTTCACCTTGACCACGGTTCATTTGAAGGCGCTAAGGCTTGTATCAATGCTGGTTTCTCATCAATTATGTTTGACGGTTCACACTACCCAATCGAAGAAAACATCAAGATGACAACAGCTCTTGTTAATACATGTGACGTTCTCGGTATCTCACTCGAAGCTGAAGTTGGTTCAATCGGCGGTGAAGAAGATGGTGTTATTGGTGCTGGTGAATGTGCTGATCCAAACGAATGTAAGGCAATAGCTGATCTCGGCGTAACAATGCTCGCTGCTGGTATCGGTAATATTCATGGTAAATATCCTGAAAACTGGGCTGGTCTCAGCTTTGATACACTCGCAGCTGTTAAGGAAAAAGTTGGTGATATGCCACTCGTACTTCACGGCGGTACAGGTATTCCGGAAGATATGATTAAGAAGGCAATCTCACTTGGCGTTGCTAAGATTAACGTTAATACAGAATGCCAGCTCTCATTTGCTGCAGCTACAAGAGAATACGTTGAAGCAGGCAAGGACCTTCAGGGTAAGGGTTTTGACCCAAGAAAACTTCTTGCTCCTGGTTTTGAAGCTATCAAGGCTACAGTTAAGGAAAAGATGGAACTTTTCGGTTCAGTTGGCAAGGCTTAATCTATATCCTAAAAATGAATTTTTTCAGGAGTATGCTTAGGCATACTCCTGAATTTTATTTGTCCGGAGCGTAAATGATATGATAAAGGATAAAAAGATATTAATCTTTGTATTTGTAATTATCTTTATTTTTATTTCAGCATGCATTTCAGTTTATTTTATATATATAAAAAATAATGAACCTAAAACGGCATATATTTACAGTAACGGTGAATTAATAAAAGAAATTAATTTAGAAGATATCAGTGAAAATTATTCTTTTAAGATAGAAAGTAATAATGGCGGATATAACATAATAAAAGTGGAAAACGGGCGGATATGCGTTACAGAAGCATCATGTCCTGATAAAGTATGCGTAAAAACAGGATATACTGACAATATTGCTTTACCGATAGCCTGTCTTCCTAATAAGCTTGTAATTAAAATATCCGGAAAAAAATCAGATGATCCGGATCTTATTGTTTTTGAAAATAATCAGAGAAATGATAATTCTTTGTAATATATATAAGTTTGTTGTTTATTTTTTATAATTATTTCCGAAGATATATCAGTTTTATCGCTTGTTATAATATAAATAACAAACAGGGAGAGAAAAAGATGGAACATAAAAAAATAGGTTACTATGACTATACGGTAGTTCTTACATATATAGGTATGCTCTCGGCGGTTTCGGGCATATTTATGGTTATGAATCAAAATTATATTATGGCAGTAATTTTGCTTATGGCTGCCGGTTTGTGTGATATGTTTGACGGGGCGGTTGCTTCTACTAAAAAAAGATCTGTTTCTGAAAAGAGATTTGGGATACAGATAGATTCTCTGAGTGATCTTGTAAGTTTTGGAGTATTGCCGGCTGTTTTTGTATATCAGTTATCAGGCAGGAAAGTTCATTGTGGAATAATTTCTGCTCTTTTTATACTTGCAGCACTTATCCGACTGGCCTTTTTTAATGTACTTGAGGAAGAAAGACAGAGTATCGATCCAGGAAGCAAAAGCTTTTTTCTGGGAGTACCTGTAACAACGATTGCGATAATCCTTCCGATTGTATATACACTTTTTGTAAAATGTCTGCTAAAGCATACTTTCTGGTTTACACTCATGCTCGTTGTTACCGGTATAGGATTTATTACACCTGTAAAAATAAAGAAACCTGAATCATTAGGAAAGGTAATTATCCTTGTTATCGGTATTGCAGAAGTAGCTGGGATTGCATTTGTTATGAAGGGCGGGTCGTTATGAAGAAAAATGAATCCCTGTCACTTAGGTTTCTCTATCACACATCGCCGGGAAGGGCGATTCTTAAAGTTCTGACAAACCCCGTCGTTTCTGAAAAGGCTGCAGTATATCTTTCATCACCATATTCAAAATGGCTTATTGATTATTATAAAGAGAAATATAATATTGATATGACGGACTGTTGTAAGAAGAATTTTTCTTCTTTTAATGATTTTTTCAAGAGAAAGAAGAAACTGAAACTTGTAACTGAAGACAAGGCGATTATCAGTCCATGCGATGCATTTCTTAGTATCTATAGTATTTATGATGATCTGTCGCTTAATATAAAACACAGCAGATATACAGTATCGTCTCTTCTTCGTGACAGGAAAATTGCAGAAGAATTTTCAGGTGGTATATGCTGCGTATTTCGTCTGGAACCACATCATTATCACAGATATCTGTTTGCGGTAAACGGAAGAATTAAGCTTCAGAGAAGGATAAAAGGGATCCTCCATTGTGTTCGGCCTATTGCATGTCAGGAATATCCGGTTCACATCCAGAACAGCAGACAATATACACTTATTCAAAACAGTACTCTGGGGAATGTTATTCAGATGGAGATAGGTGCAATGCTTGTAGGAAAGATATGCAATCATATGAAGTCACTTACTGCTGTTAAAGGACAGGAAAAGGGATATTTTGAATATGGCGGCTCAACAATTGTTCTGTTGTTTCAGAAGAATTCCGTTAATCTTAGTAAAGATTTTATGAAGATCATGAATACCGAAATTGAAGTGCCTGTTAATATTGGTCAGACTATTGGAAAAGAATTAAGATAGGATTTTGATGAGTTTTTTAATATATTAATAAAAATCCATTTTTGTATATTTATTATAAATCACTAAAAATCTAATAGATATTTTAACGATTTTGTTTGTATAGTCTTGACATATATTTATTAAAACGTTATAATATATTTTACGGACATTCGAAAAAGTCCAGTAAGGACTTATTTTTTCAGGTCTTTTGTAATAATTTTTTAGGGGTTGAATTGCCAAATGAGTATTTTAGATGTGGTTAATGCTACAAGCAGAAGCGTGAACGAAAAAACAAAGAATATGCAGGAAGTTGCAAATCTTAAGAGAAAGATTGTATATGAAAGAGAAAGAATAGTAGAGATTTTTGCTGAGATTGGCGAGAAGTTCTATGAGATGGATCCTTCCAATACAGATTTTTCTGAACTTCGACTTCTTTGTGATGATATTAATACACGTAAGCGTAGAATTAAAAAGATGTTATTCTCATTACATAATATGAGAGGATTCAAGATTTGTCCGCAGTGTAAGGCAGAAGTAAACGGAAAGTTCAAGTTCTGCGGTTCATGTGGAGCAAGAATTCCTGAACCAGAGGAAGAAGAGTTCCTCAACATGGAAGGTTTAGGATTCGGAACAGAAAGCATTAGTGATAAGTAATATAGAAAAGAGCTGTACTGATTTAACGTACAGCTCTTTTTTCTGTGGATATAAGCATAATACTCATTATAATCAGCAGTAATGACGGCAGTACTGGCTGATCAGGAGAATGAAACATAAATGATGAAACCGGTGCAGCTGCATCTTTTAAAAATATGCGGCAGATAATATTGCATATTATTCCTGAAAAGACTGCACCGATTAACCGGTATAATAAAAATTTTTTTCTGTTAATATCATTCCCTGTAATAGCAAATATCTGCATAATAACACATAATCCACCTGTTGAAAAGAGCGCAGCCATCACCGGGAGATTAAAACTTTTAAAACTGCAGAATTCTGAGATATTAGTTATCTCTGTTAATGAAAGTATCGCTGCATTGCAGTCTTCTGTGTTCATTGGAGTTATTTTGGAGATAAGTGCTGATATGATTTCTACGGCACCTGAGCAGATTAAAAGTACTTTAAATACGGAAAATGCAGTTATTATTGTACACATCTGAATCATTCCGTGTGCGGCACAGTCGGCAGACCTTATAACAGAGGAACAGCTGACTGTGCATTTTGTTTTTTCATGCGTTTTTTGCGGAATAATGTGATTTTTTCCGCTTATTACTGCAAGAATCAGATTTGAGACAAGGCATGAAAAAAATATTATTACTCCAGTGCTTAATAATCCTGTAAAATGTGCTGCTGCAGTACCTGTTACAAAAGCCGGTCCGGCCGAATAACATATACAGCAGTATCTGGAAAATTCCTCTTTTGATATTTCGCCGTTTTCATAAATATTTTTTAAGAGTTTAGCTCCTGTGGGATAACCTGATATATTTGAAATAAGAAATACAGCGAATATCTCCGGACGCATTTTGAATATGTATCTTGCCGGCAGAGAAAAAATTTTCCCTATTACTATATGAAATCTGCTTTCGGTTATAAGACATGCTATAATCATTGAGCCATAGAGTGATGGAACGATGACATTAAAGCACCTGATGACTGAATTGTATATTTCATTTACCAGTTCATCATAGAAAAATAAGCCGGTGAATATGGTAAGGAGTACAAAGAGCATATTTCCCCTCCCTGTGTGTTGTTTAGAGCAGACGTAAAATCTTTTTTTGTTTGCTATAAATTTATATGAATTACACTTGTTTTTTATTAATATAAATTAATAGAATACTAATCTTAATGAGGGAAAAGACAATGACCGGAAAAGAATTTTTTTCTATTGAGACCACAACGCAGATATACACCAACAGAAAAATGGTTGTCAGTATATGCAGAAGGATTATTGAATACAATGAAATATACCTTAAGATAGACGCTGGAACGCTGTATATTGAAATATGGGGTTCGAATCTTACCGTAAATGATTATAATTCCGAAGGAATAGAGGTTTCGGGAAGGATAGATTCAGTTGAATTTTCGGATGTGCCGGGAAGGAACAGACAGACATGAAGTTAAGAAGAATAATTAGTTTTCGTGTATGCGGTACGGAACTGAATCAGTTTATAAACGCTGTAAGAAATTCCGGGATCGTGTGTATGTCCCAGCAGTGCAGTTTCGGAGAATATACGGGTAAAATATATTATTCGGATTACAGGG
>JAEDJV010000240.1 GCA_016296165.1 Oscillospiraceae bacterium
TAGATAGGGGTCTGAAAGCCTTATAAAATCAGGGCTGAAGATTCCGAGAAGTTATGACAGTCTGAAAGGAGGATAAATATGCAGAAAATAGCAAACGGTATTTGGAAAATGATATTTGGAACCCCCGAGGAATTTACTCCGGTATCCCTGAGAAAAACCAGAATTGCACAGGAGGGACTTGCCTGTATGGATGAACCATTCCTTCCTTTTCAGGAGGAGGCTGTGAATTTCTCGGCATCTGCACGGGGAATAACTATTACCCTTCCCATGAAAACCGACGAGGATATTTATGGGTTTGGTGAGCAGCTTCTCAGTATGAATTACGCAGGAAGAAAACGTCATGTAAAAGTAAATTCCGATCCCCGGGTGGATACGGGCGAAGGTCATGCACCGGTTCCCTTTTATATTTCCACCGCAGGCTACGGCCTTTTTGTGGATACATTCCGCTATGCGACTTTTTACATGGGAACAAATTCGGAAAAAGGTGTATCGAGAGCCAAATGTGAGGTAAATATACCTCATACAGAATTCAGTGAATCGGCGCTGTATGCACTGAAACGGTCAAAAGAAGAACGAAGAATTATTATTGAGATTCCGGCCACTGAGGGAATTGAGATTTATCTGTTTTCAGGCAATGTGAAAGAAGTATTCCGTAACCGTAATATCCGTACCTTATCGCAGGTACGCTCCTCCGGTTCACTTGCAGCTCCTCTGCCATTTATGCTCTATTCGGATCTGTATGGGCATCGCGAATTTATTCGTGGAATCGTAACGTCATCGTTTTCAGGAATGCTCTGGGCACCGGAAGTCAGAGACTGTGCAAATGGTACGGATCTTTTACGGCGTGTGCAGACTATTGTTTTCTCACCGCATACATTGCTGAACTGCTGGAGAATTCCATATGCTCCGTGGAAACAGGTAGATATTGAGAAAAACCTGAACGGCGAATTTATGCAGGATCAGGAATATTATACAGATGCCTGCAGAAAACTTCTGGAACTGCGTATGTCATTGCTTCCATATTTTTACAGCGCATTTATGGACTATCATAAAACAGGATTGCCTCCGGTTCGTGCCATGGTAATGGATTACCCGGAGGATCTGGAAGTGCGGAACATTGATGACCAATACTTCTTTGGTAAGGACTTGCTGGTATGCCCGCTTACTTTAGAAGACGGTACAGCCAGAGAAGTATATCTGCCGGATGGAAAGTGGTACGATTTTTTCAGCACAAAAGTTTATGAAGGAGGACGCCGATTCCAGATAGAAGCCGGCGAAGAAGAAATACCGGTATTTGTAAGGGACGGCGCATTGGTTCCTCTGGCTAAGCCGGTACTCTGTGTGAAAGAAGATACTGTTTTTGAAATGACAGTTAGATCCTACGGCAGCGGTGAATCGGAATTTGTACTGTATGAGGATGATTTCACAACCTATGATTATGAGAAAAAGGAAAGTGCTGCGATACCTGTAAGGAGAACTGCAGACGGGGATATTGAGTATCCGGAAAATACATGGAGATACCGGTTTCTGAAAAATATTTGATGGAAGTAAGATTATTATATAAGTGTGTTGCTAGTATAATCCACGGTAATTAACAGTAACTACTAATAGAAAATGGAGGCACTGCGTTCATAGCAAATAAAAAGCATTGAATATGTGAATATTGGCGGTGAACGCAGTGTTCTTTTAGTTATAGCTTTACTTTTTTCAGTAAAGCTTCCTGCAGAACCTGTGAAAAATTAATATTTTGGCGAAGAGCAAGTTCGTTCAGCCATTCTGGTATAGTCAATGTTTTTTTGACAGCACGGTTATTATGTTTCTTCAGATAGTCCAACATATCGAATTCAACTATCATTAAAAACCCATCCGTAAGTTCAATTTCATTTGGTAATGATGGTACAGGTATAGTTTCTTTTTCCTGTTCTCGGCATGTAAGTGCAAGTCCTAAAGCATCTACAGCCATCTCATATGCATGGGTCATGTTCTCACCTTCGGTAAAACACTCGGGAAGGTCGGGAAAAGAAATCCAGAATCCCCCTTCTTCAGCGACATGAAAAATTGCAGGGAAAAATAATTTATTCATATGATACCTCCGTTCCTGTATTTTATTTTAGGCCAGCTTGTTTTAGAATTGCTTGTTCGAGCCCTTTTTTTAAATTCTTTGAATGACATGGAACAATTGTCTGTTTACCTGTATAAGGATTTTTCATTTTAACATGGGAACCGTTTGTGCCTGTTTCAATAAATCCATTTCGTTTGAGTAGTTTTATCATTTCTTTTGGGGTTATTGGCATGTTTATATCTCCTATTACAGAATACTACGTATTAATACGTACGTCAATGAGGAAAGTTGATATGATATTTAGCTTAGGATAAATAAAGGAAATTAAAAAATTTTAAAAATATTAGCACTCCCCCTTGACGAGTGCTAAAACATGTGTTATATTCCAGA
>JAEDJV010000241.1 GCA_016296165.1 Oscillospiraceae bacterium
TTCAGGAAGAGGACCAGCCTGCTGTGCTTCGTAAAAATAAAGTGACTTCTGAAGGGCTTCTGCATAATTAAACTGAGCTTTTTTTGCATGCACTTCATCTTTGATTATTCCTGCAGGACTCAGAATTAATACTGCTGAGATAAAACCTGCTATACATCTTTTAAATTTATTCATAACACTATGCACCTCAATTAAAATTATATCAGATTATAAGACGTATTACAACTAAAATTATCCATTATTCAAGGCGCTCCCTTCTGTCATATAAGTGGGGAATTGTATTTTTGTAATTTATGAAATATATGGATTTGAATAAAAACCTGTTATGTGATATACTAAACAAGGTCTTTGCAAATAATTCTGATTATCAGATTATGATTAATTAGTGATTTCCAAGCTGCCAGAATGCAACGGCTGATGCTGCAGCAACATTTAGCGAATCAACACCATGTGACATTGGAATCTTTACAGTATAATCGCTTGAATCGATTGTAGACTGCCTGAGACCTTCGCCTTCCGTTCCCAGAACAATTGCCAGCCTTTTTTGAGACATAAGTTCATTATTGTCTATTCCAACCGAGTCATCAGTAAGAGCCATTGCGGCAGTTGAAAATCCCATATCTTTCAGTTTCAGTATATAATCTGAATCTGATTTTTCAGTAAAAGTCCATGGAATCTGGAATACTGTCCCCATACTTACTCTTATCGAACGACGATACAGGGGGTCACTGCATCCCTTAGTCAGTATAATTGCGTCAATGCCAAGCGCTGCTGCACTTCTGAATACAGCTCCGATATTGGTCTGATTCATTATGTCTTCCAGAACAGCGATTCGTAAGGCCTCTGAACATATTTCCGAAACAGACGGAAGTTCGCGGCGCTTCATGGCACACAATACGCCCTGAGTAAGATTAAAGCCCGTTATTTTGGTCAGAACTGATGAATCAGCCGTATATACCGGGATATTATCGCATTTTTCAATGATATCCGCTGCCTGACCTGTTATATATTTTCTTTCAGTGAGTATTGAAAGAGGAGTATATCCCGTGTCAAGAGCACGTCTGATAACTTTTGGACTTTCCGCTATAAAAATACCATAATCAGGCTCGTTCCAGCGAAAAAGCTGTTTTTCATTTGTACATGAGTACATTTTTAACTCAGGAATGGATAAATCTTTTATTTCGATTATGTTTTTCATTATTTTACCTTTCTTTCGTGCTAATCCCAGAATGAAAGCTGGAGATTTTCTTCTTTTTCTTCAAACGTATTAAGATAATTAAAAATGTGATCGTTATTATGTACTATTCCGTTTTCTTCGCATTTTTTATGGAAAAGTTTCATCAGAACACTATTGTTCGGACTTTCCACCACATATCTATCACCGAAAACTCTCATGTACTGTTCTTTCATTGCCGGAAAATATTTGTCCAGCTGCTGATAAAAATATTCTCTGTTTCCTTCGCGAAGCGTAAGCCCCATTCCAAAACAGAGTACACCATAGACCTTTGCTTCTATGCACATATCAAGAATTCCGGAAATATTTGCAGAGGTGTCGTTAATGAAAGGAAGAATAGGCGAAAGCCATACTACAGTCGGTATCCCGGCTTCGTTAAGTTTTTTTAGTGTTTCAAATCTTTCCCTCGTTGTGCTGACGTTTGGTTCTATCTTTCTACAGAGTTCTTCGCTGTATGTTGTCATTGTCATCTGCACAACACATTTGGCTTTTTCATTTATTTTCTGCAGCAGATCAATATCTCTGAGAATGCGTGAGGATTTTGTAATGACAGTAAAACCAAATCCGTATCGGTATATTAATTCAAGAGTTTTTCTGATGTTTTCAGTTTTCATTTCAAGTGGAATATACGGATCAGTCATTGAACCTGTTCCGATCATACATTTCTTACGTTTATGTGCAAGTGAGTGCTCCAGAAGTTCTATTGCATTTTCTTTGACTTCAATATCTTCAAAATCATGCTCCATGTGATAGCATTTGCTTCTGGAATCACAGTATATACAGCCGTGAGTACATCCGCGATATATATTCATGCCGTTTTTTGAAGACAGAATTCCTTTTGCCCTGACAAAGTGCATTTTTATCCCTGCTTTCCGGAAATAGATTATACAGATAATGATAACATAATTATTTTGGATTGTAAATATTTTTGCAGGGGAGATAACGGTTAAAAAGTAGTTTTATAAATTTAACTGGAGGTAATTATCTTGGATAGTTTGATATACAGTCTGAATGCGACAATACCAGTATTTCTGGTTATTGTTCTGGGTTATATTTTTAACAGAAAAGGTATGTTTAATGAAGGATTTATTTCCGCTGCAAATAAATTTACCTTTAGGGTATGCCTGCCGGCGATGATATTTGCTGATATGGCTCAATCCGATATAACAACGGCTTTTGACGGAAAACTGGTGGTTTTCAGTGCGGCTGTTACCA
>JAEDJV010000242.1 GCA_016296165.1 Oscillospiraceae bacterium
TTTTCTAATATGATATCGACATTTTTCTTTTTCAAATCTGAAATTACAGTATTTACCTGAGATTCTGTTTCATAAAAAATGCAATCGTGAAATTCTATAGTATGTATACTTGAAATTAAATTCACAAAAGATAAATCAGATATATGTGAATTCCAAATACTAAAATTCTTAATATTAGTATCTTCAAGTTCATGTATGTTAATCAAAAGATTGCTTTTTTTATTATAATATCCTGTCTGTACTTGCAGATTTACTACTGTATCCGGAAATGATATATCAGAAAAATCAATTGTACTTGAATTAATTGCTAAATATTTAAGACATATTAATTTTTCAATTCCTGAATAGTTTATTTCATCATCAAAATTGGTTATTGTAAGTTCTTCAATGGTATGAAACTTTCTCAGAACAGAGCAATCATTAAACGTGCTGTGATCATTAGAAATCATTGGATTTATGTATAATTCTTTAATCTCTTTTATGCATTCAAGAGATTCCCAATCATTGCAATTTGAAGTGATATACAGACTTTCAATATTTATTCCTTCAAGAAAATTGAAGTTATCAATATTGTATGTTATAAATAAAGTTTTCAGATTTTTACAATTAGAAATTTTTTTTAATTTTGCCTCTTTGTTATCGCACTCATTTAAATCAATTGATTTAACTTTATTTACATTAACAAGCCCACTTTTTCCATGGTTATAACTGCTGAGAAATATATAATTCGGAAAAATTAGATATCGTACGATTACCAATGATATAAGACATGATACTGAAATAAATATAATTTTTTTCATAGAACCACCATATTCTACACAATATTTTATCACACGTTAAAATGGAGCAACATTTAGTTTGTGTGTAATCGTATCACCTTTAGAATATTTGTTTATATAAGAATAATAATCTGCGTTACAGCGCCATTCATCAGAATCAAAATGTTCTATTCCCCAAGGGATATATTTTTTTATTATTATATTAATCTCAAAACTCTGATATTGAGCATATGATAAGTCTGTTTCTGACATTTCTGAGCATTTTCTTGAATAAGCTATCTACCCAAAGTGCAGAAGTGCCCTAAAAATTGAATATTGCACATCGCTTCTCACTGAGCCTGTATGAAAACAGGTCGCTGAGGAGCTTTTTTATTTCAGATGAATTATGTCAAGGAGGTCTTTCTATGCCGAACCCTACTGAGATCAGTATACTCAATTACAACTTTGAAGCCAAAGCCTGTAATGAACTGCTGACGGCTATGCTCAACCATTCAGACTTTTACTACGTTACGGTCGATGAGCTTCGTCATTACAGCGAGCTTTCACAGTTCACCTTTGATAAGCTTCCGAGTGTTGAAAAATCTGCTAATAGAGTGACTGACGGATATAACGCAGAAGAAGTAGAGTATTTCACAGAGGTTGTCAGGGAGAATCTCGACTACTGGCATCTTGGTGACTGGCTCTGTCAGGACGGTCGGGACGGTTATGCAGAAGCTTATGAAATTGTCGGCTTTATCGTTGACGAAATATGTTCGCCGCTGTGCAAAGCGATGAGCTGTTCGCCCATGATCACTTTCATCAGCTCAAATGCAGGAATGCCTGTGCAGTGACCGCTGTAAAATACGGTATCAAGCTGTGAAAACTCATGCGCCGTCTGAATGATAACAGTTTTTTCTTCCTCGGTATGCTCTCCCTCACGTTTCATCATGTGGAATCCTGTGATAACATAGTCGGGATAGCTGTTAAAAAGTTCCTTGTATTTGTCAAGGATATTGAGTATTCCGTTATGAGCGCAACCGGACAGAAGCCAGCGTTTGCCGTTCTGTGTGATGACAAGGCACTGCTCATGCATAAAATCGTCCTCGGTTTTTACACCGTCTTTAAGACTGGACAGCTTTCTGTTTCCTTGCGGATAGCACCGCCTGCCTGTGATGCCGCTGAACAGGAACAACTCATCGTCAAGCTGCATATCGCCGTCTATCAGCCGGACATTCGGCAATTTGAGAATATCAGTATCAATGCCGATATAGCGCTCGCTGTTGTAATGCGGTTCGGCAGCCTTTCTCTGCATAATAATCTGTGCAGTATGGTTGAGCTTTGAAAACGGCAGGATACCGCCCGAATGATCGTAATGACCATGACTGAGGATAACTGTATCAACGACGTTCAGATCAACACCGAGTGCTTCGGCATTTCTGACTACTGCGTCAGTCTGCCCGGTGTCAAGCAGGAGTTTATGTTTTTCAGTCTCAATATAGATGCTGAGACCATGCTCTGCAATACAGTTTTCATTACCGCAGGAATTTTCTACAAGTGTGACGATCCTCATAGTTCAGCACCTCTTGGAGGATTTTCTTCAAGATAGCGGTCAAGTATCTCCGCAGCAGTTCTTACAAACTTCACGCAAGGTCTTACTTTATAGTATTGCTCGGTACGTTTTTCGGGAG
>JAEDJV010000243.1 GCA_016296165.1 Oscillospiraceae bacterium
GGGTCTGAAATGATTTATGAGAAAGACCGAAAGCCTTGATACTGCTGGATTTATCGTTCAAAACCGCTGGAAATAAAAGAACCCAGGCATTTTGGCCTGAGTCCTGAAAAGTGGTGAAGGCGTTAGTCTATTCCTCCCTGTCCCCTTATTTTTCAAGGTTTTCCGCAGTTCTGCAGGAAAAAAGTCACGTTTTTTCTCACTGTTTTCGCGGGGTTCATATCGGACTTAATCTTCATCAAATTCCGTTAAATACTCGTCCAGATTATCAATTGCACCCAACTCCATCCTGTCGAACACATCAGTATACGTATCTAATGTGGTATGGATGTTTGTATGTCCCAGCCAGCCTTTAAGCACCACCGGCTCGATACCGGCCTCGATGCATCTTGTTGCAAAGGTATGCCTGAGGCAGTGCTGTCTAAAACCCTTGAGTCCTGCCCTTTTACATACAGTATTAAAGACACTGCTCACTCTCTGTGTTGATATTATAACATCTTTTCGTGAATCGTAGAAGATAAGTCCGTAAGGATTCTCCTTCATTTCTCTAAGTGCTTCTTCAAGAAGAGGAATCATAAATCTATTAATTGGCACTGTTCGCTGTCCTGCAGCTGTCTTCGTTGTTTCACTAAGAATAGCTTCTCCATTCAAATCTTTAGACACTGTTCTGTTCACACAGATATACCCTTTATTCAGATTAATGTCCTCGGGCTTCAGTGCATTTATTTCTCCCATACGCATTCCGCAGTACAGTTCAAGCAGCATCTGAATTCTATATGTGTGACCATTTGATTTGTACTCTGTAAGTGCTTTGATAAAACGCTTTTCTTCACTTTCAGTAAAGCTTCGTGCTTTTCTGGGAGTCTGAGATGATTTTGGACATCTCACTTCCAGACTCTTCATTATGTTTACATCGACTATTTCAAGAGCTTCAGCTTCCGCAAATGCATTATTAAGCAATGAATAGAAGCATCTTATTTTGCTGCTGGAATAATCCGAAACTGACATTAGAAAATCATCAATCTGTCTTGCTGTGATTCTTGGAATTGGAATTATACCGATAATGTTTTCACTTATGATATCAATATTATTCATTCTGCTCCGATACCCTTGCGGCCCGATATGGTTCATCTTCAAATCCCGCTCAGCATCAGGTATAAGAAGTTCCGGAATTGTCAGTTCGAATTTAGTACGCAGTGATTTCAGAAACTCATTTGCTCTCTGCAGACAGTGTGCCTCATCCACTCCGGTTACAGATTTTACTCTTCTGTTCCCAAACATGTCAGTATACTTAAACCTGTATCTGACATTTCCTGCCGGTGTGATGTTAAAACATCCTTTTCCATAATTACTCATACTCTTAACCTCCGCAAATTCTTTTCTCTATCTTAAGTGCAGGCAGAACAGCGCGCCACTCTGCGATTTGCAACAAAAAAAGAACTTCGCACATGAAGTTCTTTAATGTATGAGTATTTTATTTATACTGATTTTCTTCTCCTGTTTCCCTGTGCAGATATTATCTCAGGCAGTTCATAATAACTGTAATCATCATATCCTTCTCTTCAGGTTTCGATTCTGCAATCATAATAGTCAGAGCAACCAGTGTGTGATCATCAATCAGCTTTTCATCATCCGTAAAAAGCACACCGTTCTTATCCAGAAAATACAGAAACATAGTAGCCGCGATTCTCTTGTTACCATCCAGGAAACTATGATTCTTTGTTACGAAATATAACAGGTGAGCAGCCTTTTCCTCAAGACTTGGATATAACTCCTGACCTGCAAAAGACTGATAGATATTACCTATGCTGCCTCTAAAAGAGTCATCTTTTTCCTTGCCGAACAGATCAGATTCATCTCCAAAACGCATCTGTGAAATGACATCCATGCATTCTTCGTAAGTAAGCTCGTATGTCGCTGCATTTCCTTTTGGACGTTTCATTGTCTGATGATCATAGGAATCAAGCAGTTCCAAAGCTTTACTGTACTTTTGAATCACATTAAGCACCTGCTGTGAATCCAATTCATTTTGAGTTCTCTTCATAATCTTTATCACCTCTCCAAGCTGCGCGATACGATTATAATTAACAGCATAGCCCTGCAATATGTACTGCTTCAGCACTGAATTTGCCCATTTTCTAAATTCAACGCCGCGTTTGGATTTTACACGATAGCCAACAGATATTATGACATCGAGGTTATAATATTTAGGCGGACGAGATGCATTTGCACTTCTGTCGAAAATTTCGACAGAAGTATTTCTATCCAACTCTTCCTCCTTGAAAATATTGCCAATGTGGTAAGCAATCGAGGAGCGTGCTGTATCAAACAATTCACTCATCTGCTCCTGTGTTAGCCACACTGTTTCCTGCTCAACAGGTACAGATAATGTAACAGCCTTATCTTCTGTTTCAAATATTACAATCTCATTGTTGTTCTTCATC
>JAEDJV010000075.1 GCA_016296165.1 Oscillospiraceae bacterium
TTTCATTGATTTTTGTGCCTTGGAGCGTAGCGGAAAGGAATGGTCATAAATATGATTTTAAGAATATATTTTCAGATTTTTGTCCCTGGACTTCAAGCTGAGCCAGCTTGACCGCAATTCACGCTCCCACTCGCTCCACTCGTTCATTCTGTACGAATCTATTAGTCTGCTTTCGCACATCTAAAAATTTTTTCATTTTTGTCCCTGGACTTTGTGGGTTTTCTGTCTTTTCTTGTGAATATGCACAAATAACAAGTGCATCATTTGTAACATATGCCTTTCAGATTACAAAAATTGTCCTTGGACTTTCTGGGTTTTGTGGGTTTCCTTACTTACCTGAAAATAGATAAGTATACTCCAGACCTGTCACACTTTTCAGATAAACGAGATCAGAGAAGTTAAGACCATAGTTAAGAGAAGAATCCCTGTTTTCTTCTCCGGTGAGAATGAAATGCAGTTTCTTCTGGTCGATACCGACAAACTTGGACAGCTTTTCAGCTCCGAAGCCTTTTTCATTAAGGTTATACAGCACAACCCTCGAAAGCTGAATCTGCATAGCCTTGTCAATGTCGTTATCGGCACAGCCGTCCATAATATCAAGAATCGTAAATATCACACTATCAGAGTCGGAAGAAGTTTCTTTCGGCTCAAATTTTATGTTCTGCTCGTTCAGAAGCCACCATATCGGACAGCCCACATATTTAGCAATTTCAAGTTTCTGCTCATCAGAAGTCTCTGCAACGGCTCTCAGGCTGTTGAATCTCTGCGGAATTGAGCCGAGTTTCTTGAAAACCGACTTTTTACTGCTGAGTCTTACAGATTCATTATCTTCAAAATCAAGGAGAGAATCTATTGAAACATCGAAATAATCAGCAATTTTCTTTAATATTTCGCCGTTTGGAATTGTACCTTTTTTCCAGTTATTCGCTGAACCCGATGATATTTCAAGTTCTTTGAGAACTGCATGAGGTTTCATTCCTTTAAGTTCTGATAAATATTGAAATTTCTCCCAAAACATACACAAATAATCTCCTTGTATTTTGTTGCATATTACAAAGTTTGCGTTTTAATGCAATTATTTTCTAATCGTTTATTGACAATTGCATTTATATGCAATATAATATTGCTTAAAGAAAACTAAATGCAATTACGAGATGATATAGTATTAAAGTCTAAAGATATTATAACATATTCAAATTAAAAATGCAACAGATTTCTTTATATTAATCATATAGAAAACTTGAATTTGAAATAGCTATAACGCACAAGAAACAAATGTTTGAATTATGCAAAAGAGAGAATTTAAAAATTATTTTTTCAATAATCAATGGTTTTTCATTGAAAAAATATGTTTTTCTATCCCCTTATAGAAAAGCTTTTCAAATATCAAGTTAAAAAAGGAGAGAAAAGATGAAAGACAAAGACACAATCCCGGATCTTCCACCTGAATTTAAAGAGATAGAAAATCTCAGGGAAGAAGTTCCAAATGTAAGATTTCCTGTTGATGCATTGCCGCCGATTATGCGTGAAATGGTAGAGAGCATTGCAGAAACCACAGGAACCGACACAGCAATGGCAGCAACTTCAATGCTGTCGGCTGTAAGCTACTGTTTTACAGGCAAATACAGAATGCAGGGGAAACCCGACCATTCCGAAACCTCGGCAATTTACAGCCTTATCATCGCAAATCCGTCCGAGAGAAAATCACCTGTTGTAAAGCTGATTAAAAAGCCGTTTGAGGACTTTGAAGTTGAATACAACAAGGAACATGCCAAAGAGTTCCATAAACGTGAAGCCGAAAAGAAGATGCTCCTTAACCAAGCGGACAAGCTTGAAAAGGATGGCAGTGAGGATACAGATTTCATTGCCGAGCTTCGCACAAAGGCAGAGCAGATTGACGATGCAGGCAAGCGTAGAATTGCAATTGACGATATCACACCAGAATGCATGATTCAGCTCATGGGCAGAAACAAATCTCTGCTTATGATTTCTGATGAAGCTGGAATGCTCGGAAATTTTGCAGGACGATACACAGGCAATATCCCGAACCTTGACTTGCTGTTGAAAGCATGGAGCGGTGAAAGTTTCTTCTGCGACAGAGCAACAAAGGAATCTGTTTATATTCCTAATCCATATCTATCTATAAGCCTTGCAGGTCAGCCATATTTGTGGGATGCAATGGTCAGCAATGCTGTATTCAGAAACAGTGGACTTCTTGCACGATTCTTCTACTGTTTCCCAATAAGCAAGGTAGGAAGCCGCAGATATGACACCGAATCAATCGAGCCGAGTGTGATTGAGAATTATAACGCACTTATTCAGAACTTACTTGAAAACAAATTCAACAGCACAGATATGGTTGAGAAGTTTCTGAAGTTTGATGAAGAAGCACAGCAGAATTACATTGATTACTACAATGGATATATCGAAAAAATACAGCTTACAGAATTTGCAAACTGCAAAGACTGGGGTGGTAAATATCATGGTCAGATATTAAGGCTTTGCTGTATTATTCATTGTGTAAAATGCGCTCTCGGTGGTTTTCCACCTGAAACTGAATCTGTATCCGTTGATACACTTTGCAAAGCAATTGCAATTGCAGATTATTACAAGCAACAGGCAATTTATGCGTTTAATATCGGTAGTGTAAATAATGAAATTCTGAAAGCAGAAAAGGTGCTTGAAGTCATCAAAGCCAAACAGATAAAAGAGTGTTATCAGTCAGCGTTATTAAAGAAATGTCGTTTCAGTATTTTCAATGATCCTGACGATTTCTACAAGACATTACAGCTGCTTGAAGATTACGGTTATGTTGCACTTGATGAACGTGTAACAGGCAACAACAAACCTGCTGTTTATGTTTATACAAACCCAAAAATTTTTAAGTGATAAGGCTTTTAATATCACGAAAAAATTTGTATTTTTTCATTTCAGCAAAGCTGATTTTTTCATTGCCGAAAGGTTGCAAAACAACTGTAGGCAATTTCCGTTGTGGCGTGTATACGCCACAACATAAAGCGGTCAAGCTGGCTCAGCTTGCGCCTGTATATGTGATAGAACTTGCAAAAGGGCTGTCATATATACTATGGCGTTACAACAGACAGAATCTGTTGTAATCTCCTGGTGCTACGCACCGTTCTTCCTGCATTGCAGGAAGCTGATTTGCAGCCGCAATTTTGAAATTGTTCGGCGGCAATTATTCAATTTCTATGAGTGTACTCGAATAGAAATTGTGTTCCGCAAGCTGAGCCAGCTTGACCGCAGTTTCACGCTGTATTTTTTCTGAAACGAAAGTCTTATTCCGCGTGTAAAGATTACAGCGTTAATTATTTAGTGAGCGACAGCGAACGGCTATGCGATTTCGCCAGCGGAGGCTCTCCACTCATACGGAAAGAAAGAGAAGTGTTATGAAAGAAAAACGTATTTCATTTGGTCAGGGTAAGGGTTCCCTGACACACAACAACAGAGTATTCATCGCTGACAATGTTGACAGAGAAAGAATCAAGGACAACATTACTTTCATTGCACAGCCGATTCAGGAAGCGTATCAGCATCTTTTCGGTGAAGCAGTTGAAAGACACAACGCTCAGCAGAAACGCAATGCAAGAAAGTTCGATGACTACTACAAGCACGTCTTCAAACGTGACTACAGCAACAATGTAATCCAGAGTAACAATGGAGAGAAGTCATTCTATGAGGACATTATGCAGATTGGTAAAATGGAAGATACCGCCTGTGGCACTCCCGATGCTGAAATTGCAAAGGAATGTCTGATTGAGTACATGAACGGTTTTCAGGAGCGAAACCCTAACTTCTATGTATTCAATGCAGTTCTGCATCTGGATGAAGCTACACCACACCTGCACTTCGACTACATACCTGTCGGTCACTATGAGGGCAAGAAGCTCGACACACGCAACAGCATTTCCAGAGCATTGGAAGAAATGGGATTCGGCTATGGTAAACAGTCGATTGCAAAATGGCGTGAACGTGAATGGGGTGTTATGCATCAGATTTGTTTGAATCATGGCATTGAAATTGCCAGACCTGAAAAGAGACATGAATCAATGACCGTTCAGGAGTACAAGCAGTACAAGGACACTCAGGCTCAGCGTATCGCCGAGGAAGAAAAACTGTCGGAGCTGAAACAGCAGCGTGTCATTGAAGAGCATATGCTGAAAGAAGCATCTTCACTCACCACAAAAATCAAAAACATTGACAATATCGAAACAGGCAAGACATTATTCGGCGGAAAGGTTACTGTATCATCCGAGGAATATGAAAACCTCGTCAATCTGGCAAAGAGGCAGGTTGCAGATGTTACCAAAGAGAAAAAGGCTGTCAAGGAGAATGAACAGCTGAAAAAGGAAGTTGCAGCTCTCACAAAACAGAATACTGCAATGTCGGCTGAACTGGATGAACTCAAAAAGCCGAAACCTGCAACGATGTCAATCAAGACACTAAAAGAAGAAGACAGGAAGATGAGAGAGCGTGAGGGTATTAAATCCAAGCTGAAAAAGGCTGAATCTTTCATTGAAGCCTGTGGACTTTATGACGAGTATCAGAGATACCGTCCGAATACAAAAAACAGAAATTACGGTTTAGAGTAAAAAGGAGAATGATTATGACAAACACAAAGAAAAATGAAATTATCGACAGCATTATGAATCTTCTGATTCAGCTTACAAACGATGAAGAAACTGTTCCGACAGCACAGCCAAAGCCTGTGGAGATGCTCACAGTAAAGGAATGCACCGAAGCTGTCAAGGGACTGAAAGAGAATACTGTGCGTTCACTTGTTGCACAGGGTAAGGTGAAGTACATTCGCACAGGTCAGGGTAAGCGTGGAAAAATCCTTATCAATAAGGAAGATTTGCTCCGAGTATTTGAAGCATGACACCATTTGAAATTATACGTGAAAGACTGGAAATGCGTGACGTTGTGGAGCATTACGGGATAGAGATTAAGAGAAATAATACTTGTCTCTGTCCGTTCCATGATGATCATCATCCGTCTGCACACGTTTATCCGAAAGCATTTCATTGTTTCACCTGCAATCTGCACTATGACGTTTTAGGTTTTGTTATGGCTCTGTTCGGCTTGTCAGCTCTTGATGCTGCAAAGAAACTGAATGATGATTTTAATTTAGATATTCATTTTGGATATGAAAAGACATATCAGAAGCCGAAATACTCGGAAGATGCACAGGTCAGGGAAATTCAGTGTAATAAACGTGAACGCTTTGAAAAGTGGGAACAGGAAGCATGGCAGACGATTCACGATTATCTGTGGTTTATGCGTGACTGGTTCGAGAAATACAAGCCGTCACCCGACGATACATACATAGATGAACGTTTTCACATAGTAAATGTTGAGTATCGTCATGCGGAAGAATTCACGCTCGACTGGATTCAGCAGTTTTCCAATGAAGATAAGGTTGAATGGAAGTGGGTAGTCGATAAAATGCGTAAATTTCTTGATGAGCATGAAGAAAGTACAGAAAACCCACAAGCTGAGCCAGCTTGACCGCAGTTCACGCTGTAGTTTTTCTGAAACGAAAGTCATATTCCGCGGAGAAAGATTACAGCGTTAATATATTTAGTGAGCGACAGCGAACGGCTATGCGATATCGCCTGCGGGTGCTACCCGCAAAACCCACAAAACCCAGAAAGTCCAAGTACAAATTTTAAAATCTCAATGGCAGATTCACCAAATGACTTTCCTGTTAATTGGTGATAATCACAAGGAAGTACAGAAAACCCACGAAGTCCAGGGACAAATTTTCAAGAAAAAATTAAATATGGCATACCTTGACAAGCTGTAACAAATGCGCTACAATTGTTATCGGAAAGGTATGCTGTGATGTAAAACAGGAGGTTTTTATATTATGGCTACAATACAGAAACGTGGTGACAGCTACTCAATCAGAGTAAGCTGTGGCTATGACAGTACAGGCAAACAGGTTATTCAGTCTATGACATGGAAGCCTGAACCGAAAATGACAGAGAAACAGATTGAAAAGGAACTGAACAGACAGGCGGTAATGTTTGAAGAAGCTTGTAATCACGGCTTTCAGTCCAAGGCGATAAAGTTTGAAGTGTTTGCTGAGGAATGGTTTGAAGAATATGCACAGCCAAATCTTCGCAATACTACTTACGAGAGAATGTTACAGCTCCGCAAGAGAGTATATGCTGCTATCGGTCATCTGAGAATGGATAAGATTACTCCGAGACAGATTCAGGCATTTGTGAATTCTCTTTCCAAAGATGGTGCAAATGAAAAGACCGGTAAACCTTTAGCTCCGAAAACAATTCGTCATAATCTCAGCCTTATTTCAGATGTATTTTCATACGCTGTGAAAATGGGTGTAGTGAGCGACAATCCATGCTCAAAGGTGACTATACCTAAAGGTGAGCAGAAAGAAAAGCAGATTTACACTCCCGAACAGGTTGAGAGATTTCTTATTCTGCTGAATGATGAGCCTTTGAAGTACAGAACATTCTTCAATCTTATGATTTACAGCGGTTTCAGACGTGGTGAAATGCTCGGTCTTGAATGGAAAGATGTAGACTTCGAGAACAATGTTATAAGTGTAAGAAGAACATCCAACTACACAGCGAAAAAGGGTGTATACACCGATACAACAAAGACACGCAAGTCTCAAAGAACATTGAAGTTTCCGCAGGAAATTATGGATATGCTGAAAGAATATAAGGCAGAACAGGATGAGCAGGCTTTGAAGTATGGTGACAAGTGGGTTGAAACTGACAGACTGTACACTAAATGGAATGGTGAGCCTATGCAGAACGGAACTCCATATTTCTGGCTTAGTGAGTTTTGTGAAAAGAACGATTTGCCATTCTATGGCATACACAGTTTTCGTCATCTTTTTGCATCTTTGCTTGTAAATCAGGGCGTGGACATTGTTACGGTTTCAGGTGCATTGGGACATTCAACTGTTTCTACTACAAGCAACATTTACTGTCATATGCTGCAGGATGCTCAGGCGAAAGTTTCAAATGCAGTCAGCTCAGCACTTAATTTTGATACCAATAAAAAAGAGCCGAAATCAGAATGATTTCAGCTTACATCAAAATAAAGAACAGATAAAGAACAAACACAATTTTACAGATAAAAGAAAAACTCGGAAACGCCTGTATTTAGGCATTTCCGAGAGTTTGAAATGGTGACCCGTACGGGATTGAACCCGAAAGGGAACCCCATAAGGCAGAGGAATGCTGTTTTTTCTGATTTATCCCTGTCCCATCTTTCAGGTTTTCCCTCTGTAATTCCCGCAAAAAGAATTCAATGAACATCACAAACCTGATTATACCCCACCTTATAATACCCAACCTCATCAGATATCGGACACTTTATCCCGGCAAGCATCCCCGTTTCCTTGCAATAATAACACTGCTTCACATACTTGCATTCAGGAAACTCTGCATTTGATTTATAATTATTCGCAAAGTTCCCGAATACATTTTTCCAGATGGTTGCCGATTTTGTATTTTGTATAGCTTCCGGATTTTCACCGTTGGCATATCCAATCCAGATTCCGCTTACAAAGTCTTCAGTAAGTCCGATAAAATCAATATCACGCCAGTTCTGAGTTGTACCGGTTTTCCCGGCTACTGTCTTATTCGTGAGATATGCTGTGACGCCGGTACCATATTCTCCGTCAGATTGATTTGGATTAACAACATTCTGCAGCAGTTTATTCATTATATACGCAGTATCTTCTCCTATAACGCGCTGGAATTCTGTCGTGTCATGTTCGAGTATTACTGTATCATTAAAGGTGTTTTCTATCTTGCTTATTATATGGGCTTCATAGTATTTTCCGCCGTTTCCGAAGGGGAGATAGGAATTTGTAAGATTAAGCAGGGTAGGGCCCTGATGAGTTGCGCCTACACTCATAGGTGCATAATCAATGTCATAATCGGGGTCAAGCTGAAGATGCATTTTTTCTGTAGCGAATTTATAAACCGGTTCCGCACCAAAACTCATACAGAGCTGTGCAGGAACAGTATTAATTGATTTTTTTAGAAAATAATTTACTGTATTAGACTTGTAGCTCCAGTAATTACTATAGTTTTCAGGCCATTGTTCATTACCTGAAGTGTTCATTGAGATAGGAGCGTCGATAAATATGGATGACCATGTTATTAAATTATTTTCGATACCGTATCCATATGTTGACAGCGGTTTAATTGTTGATCCCGGTTGCCTGTGGGTCATGGTGGCATGATTCCAGCACAGTGAGGCATTTTTTTCACCTATTCCGCCTACAATTCCGAGTATCTGTCCGTAATAATCCATAACAACAAACGCAGACTGAATTTTTTCTCCTTCCATATTTGTTTCTTCCGGGAAAAATGTGTAGTCTGCATAATTTTTTTCGAGTTCTTCCTGAACAGATGAGTTGACAGTCATGTAAATATTGTAACCGCCGCTGTTAAATTCGTCCAGTGCACGCTGGTTACTGTACCCGTATTTTTTATTTAAACATTCTGAAAATTCATAAAGTGCAGTATCAACCTCCCACGAGTTTATTTCCGGATTAATAAAACCCTCTGAGTTTAGTTTAATACATGGAATACTTCTTTGCTTAAATTCGGGCATATTTGTTACAAGGACATTTTCACTAACTGCATTTTCATACTCAGCGAACGAAATTCTGCCAAGCTGGAACATTTTTGTTAAGACATATTCTTTTCTTTCCTGATTAAGTTCATAGTTGCTGACCGGATTTTCGTAGTATGGATTTTGGGGAACAGCAGCCAGGGACGCGGCCTCAGCTATAGTAAGATCCGACGCATGCTTTCCGAAATAACCGATTGAAGCCGCCTCTATTCCGTACAGGTTGCTTCCGTCTTCATTCTGACCAAAATATATTGTGTTAAGATATGAGTTAAGAATCTCATCTTTGGTATATTTTCTCTCAACTTTCATAGCTCTGAATATTTCACGTATCTTTCGTTCCCATGAAGTTTCATCATCGCTTGTGATATTTTTAACCAGCTGCTGTGTAATGGTCGAGCCCCCATGCTTACTTCCGTAAAAATTCAGAAATTCATTTGCAAGTGCCGCAAATGTTCGTTTATAGTCAATACCGCAGTGTTCATAAAACCTTTCATCTTCAACGCCGATAAATGCGTCTCCTACATAAACCGGCAAATCTTTCAGGTCCGCTTCGAGCCGGATATCCGATGTGTCTCCGTACCTTTTATATACAGTCTCATATGTACCGTTTTCACTGTTCAAAGCAAGAATCCTGGAGGGTTCCTTTACAGTTCTTACTGAAATATCAATAGTTTCAGTAGTATTCATTACTTTTGTAAAATAAACTGCAGAGACCGACAGTACTATGGATATGCATATTGCAAATACAAACAGAACAGTCAGAAAGCACGTGAGAAAAACGGACAGAATTTTATTTTTTTTCATTGTATTTTACATCCTTACAAATATTTTAATGAAAATATTATAAGATAAAAAATCTAAATAAAATGTAGAATTCTGTCCTGAATAATGTTAAAAAAAATACAGATAATATTTCAAAACCATAGAAATATTATCTGTAAAAGAGATGAAAACAAATGAAATATTTAAATTATATTCTTTCCGTTTTAACAGCAGCAGCTGTCGGTACTGTTATCGGTTCAGTCTACCAGACAACCAAAAACTATAATATATTCCGGCAAAATAACCCTGTGATAGAAACAAACAAAACCAACAGTTCATACGTAATACGCGACTGCGACGGAATGCTTGCGCTGTACAGAGGAAATGCTGAAAAACCTTTTATGATACTTGAGTACAAAACCAGTTTTCTGAACGAATATGACCGCAGTCTCGTTTCAGAAGGGATATCCGTACCTGACAGTCGTGCCATGAGAATACTTATAGAAGATCTGACCGGCTGAAAAATGTCATGCAATTCCAAATTCAATAAGAATAAATTCTTTTTTTGTGTCCTTGATTTTTAGTTCAACCTTATGATGACCTTTGGATTCAAAGGCATAAATATTTCTCAGAGTAACGTTTCCCCATCCGTAGATACTTCGTCCCTGAAGAACAGCCTTCTTTTCATTGTCGATAAAAAGCTCAGCGTCACTGAATCTGTCAGTTTTGTCATGAACAAATGCTGCAAAAAGGTTTTTAAATTCACCTTCGACGCAGATTTTTGCACCTTTTGTTCCGGGGATCATTTTCAACCCTGTGTTAAAATATTCACCGTATTCTACGCATTCTATTTTTTCAAATCCCTCAGACAGAACATTTTCAGAAACAGCACTTACGGCCTGATAGTCAGCAAAATCAAGAGAGTAAAGAGGTTCCGGAATGCAGTAGGAATCAGCCATTTCTGAAGAAATCATATTATCCAGTGCGTTTATGATACAGTCAGCAATATATCTGTGTCCCCATCTGTTAGGATGAATTGTATCATCAGCGTAAACTGACCATTGAAATCCCTCATCAAGCATTTTCTTCAGTGAATCAGCCACGCTTACAGAAGTGATATCGTAGTGTGAACTTATCCGTTTCATGTATCCCTGGCTGGAGTAGAGAGACTGGTTCATAAGGAGAACTAGTGCAACAGCAGGAGATGAGGGCAGTGCCAGAATCCGCTTAACAAGACTTTCGTATGAAACAATTTGATCGTGTCCGCATTCGTTATTAACGGCATACTCTATAAACACTATATCAGGCAATATGTCATCGATAACTTTTCCGGTAATTGATAATCCTATAAATGAATTTGCACTTTCAGTTGATAGATTGTAAGATTCAAAATGCTTGTCAGGATACAAGTCAGAGAAATATTTTTTTATATGACATGTATAGTTCTCACTGATATAACCCTTGCCGTCCCAGCCCTTAGTTACAGATCCGCCTATAAACGCCAGTTTGATCTGTTCTTTTTCAAGTGCTTTTTTTAGTCTGAAGTTGTTACCGCTGTGATAAAGCGAGTCGATTAAATTGTTATTCATAATATTTCACCCCAATTAAGTTGTTAATAAAATGATATCATATTAACCTATAAAAATCAAATATAATATGTCAGATAATATGCTATTTTGATGGCATAATCATATATAAATATGAACATATCTGTTATATAAGCAAGTCTATTACACGAAACATAAAATTGTAAAAATGTATAATATTAACAATGAAAAAAATTCCGATTTGTTCTATGCGCCATTTTTAAAATTAAAATACCACTTTGTTTTCGTTGAAATATACATATCGTTTTGTTTTATATATAGTAAATAATTTTACTTACCGATATTTATGTGCTTTTAGAGATACTTGACAAAACAGTAGAAAAATATTAGAATGATAAACAGAAAGAGGTGGTAAAAATGAAACACACAAAAAAAGCAATTAGTTGTTTCATGGCAATGTCAATGGCA
>JAEDJV010000244.1 GCA_016296165.1 Oscillospiraceae bacterium
GATATCATGATCTGAAATCTTTTAAAAGACATGGTCTATTTGACGCTTACGAATGCTCACAAAATCAAAAGCGTTAACGATAGTTGCATCAACTGCAGTTATTATTAACGCTTATTGAATATCTTCGAACGGATTAAGCATAAACTATTCTGCCTTTTTCAATCCTGTGGTGAACGTGTTATGGTTTCAACGATACTCCAGCCCCCTGTCACAGGGTTAAGAATAGTAATGCTTGTAACGTTAGAATTGACAGATAGAAGAATTTATGCATGTACCAGGTATAAAAATTGTTTAAGATGTTTATCATTTTCGACGGCGTTACCGCAGATGTCTTCTTTATTCCTCAGAATCAATTACTTCCAGAGAACCCTTCCAGTCAATTATTCCGCCGCATTCAACAATATTTTTGTATCCCATAGCTGCAAGTTTTTCTGCAGCCTGTTTGCTTCTGTTTCCACTTCTGCAGTATACGTATATTACCTGATTTTTATCCGGTAATTCAACCAGTTCAGTATCTGAAATATCTTCATTTGCAATATTTACTGCATTAGGTATATGTCCTTCGGCGAATTCGTCTTTGCGTCTTACATCAAGAATAATATAATCATCGGGGGTTTCAAATATTTCCTTAGCCTCATCCATTGTTATTGAAGTATATCTCATGGTATCAGTGTTTCCTGTTAAATCACTTACAAGTCTGCTTTTAATCAGACAGAGATCAGCTATATCAATAGTTCCGTTTTGGTTCATATCTGCTGCTTTCAGATTAAAACTACAGTCATCATATACTCCCATAAGCCACTTCTGAGTCTGAATTATGTCAGTAACATTAAATTCACCATCCGCATTCATATCACCGGAAACATCTTTTATTATTTCAAATTTTCGGTTATACTTTTCTGAATATTTCTCTGCGGTTGAATTGGCATATCCGTGAATAACAGTATCTTTTTCAAAGTATTCCTCAGAATAAAATTTACCGTCAATCAGCGTCCCATAATCATCATCAGAAAGAACATACTCCTTATATTTGTATCTGGACGGTATTGTATTTTCACTGTCGAAAATATCACACTCAGGATCATAGATATAGTAATCTGTAGTTGTTCCGGCTTTTGAAATGGTGTCTTCACCAATAAATGAACATCGATAGAATATTTTTGCAGGAGCACAATTTCTTAACTGAGCAGTCAGACAATAATTAATATATTTTACTGATTCAGGAACATTAATAAATGATATTTCATATCTCGCCAAAAATGAGAGCTCTGAAATTCCCGTTGTTCCGTCTTTGATATTTACGATCTGAACATTCTCATCACTGCCAACAAGCCAGTTGTCTACATAATGTAAACCACCGATGTTTTCAACACATGGAGAAGAGTCAAAGGCATTGTATCCGATATATTTAACAGTTTCAGGAATATCAAATTCTTCAAGTGAACTGCACAGAGAAAACGAACCGTAGCCTATTTCCAGAATTTCACTTCCGAACTTTACCTCCGAAAGCTTCTCACAGTAATAACACATCTGACCGGAGAGTGAAACCAGATTTTCCGGGAAAACGATACTTTTCATATTTGCGCAATGCACAAACGCTGCATTATTTATATGAGTTATATTGTCCGGTATAATCATTGTTTCCAGATTGACGCAGTCAAAAAAAGCGTAGTCATTTATTCGCTCTGCCTTATCTGAAATTACCGGTTCACTTTGCTTTAAAGCAGGAGGACAGCCAATAAGAATATTCATATCCTTAGTGTAAACAATACCATCAGAAACACAGTAAAATGGATTGGTGTCAGATATAACAACTTCAGACACAGTCGGAGAAAGTAAATCAGCTGGTTTATTCAGAGCTACATGCTGAACTGTAGTAGTTGTCAGACTGTACCAGTCAAGATGTTCAAAAGAATCAGGTAAAGTTATCTTTTCAAGTTTCCTGCAGTAACCAAACGGAGTGTCCACAGAACCTTTAACCGGCAATCCATTTACTTCTTCAGGAATTACGACTTCTGTTATTTCATCGTCATTACAGCCTGAAAGAACAGCATACTCATCATATAACCTGAAAACAAGATTCCCCTCGGTTATGCTGGTGTAATTAGCATCCGGGTCCGGAAAAACCAGCGTTTCGTTATTCTGTTCCTTAAATTCCTTTGCAGTTGCAGCTTCCATTGCATATACGTTTACTGAATAAAATGAGTATACACTTAACATCAGGGAAAGTGCTAAAACTGACAAAACAGTCTTTTTTAGCATTAAATTCATTTTTACAACCTCCATTTATATAGAATCCATTATTTTACGCCTGACTTTATATCAGGATAAGCTGGCATATTTATTATAAATTCCGCTTTGCGTAAATTATAGTGAACGTCAAAATAAATTTGACTTTCACTATAATTATTTTATTTATA
>JAEDJV010000245.1 GCA_016296165.1 Oscillospiraceae bacterium
TAACAGCGGTTATCCCAGGAATATCATTAAGAGCTTTATAGATAAAATCTCTCTGTTCATAAACCCTTCCGCCTGGTTTAATGTAATTTTCAACACTCTGATATCCGCCAAGAGCTGTCTGAACAATTGACTGTGCAGGAACGTTTGAGCACAGGCGCATGTTTGAAAGCATATTTATTCCCTGAATATAGTCTGAAGCAATTTTTTTGTTTCCGCTGAGAATCATCCATCCGATACGGAATCCGGCAATCATATGTGATTTTGATAATCCGCTGAATGTTACACAGAACACATCCGGAGCCAGCGATGCGATTGAAATATGCTGTTCTCCGTCCATAACAAGACGGTCATATATTTCATCAGAGAAAATCATAAGCTGGTGTTCTCTTGCTATATCTACTATCTGCTGGAGTATTTCCTTTGGATAGAGTGCGCCGGTCGGATTGTTAGGATTAATAATAACGATGGCTTTGGTTTTATCAGTGATTTTGCTTTTTATATCGTTAATATCCGGGTACCAGTCAGCTTCTTCGTCACAGATATAGTGAACTGCTTTTCCTCCTGCAAGTGTAACGCAGGCTGTCCAGAGAGGATAGTCAGGAGAAGGAACCAGTACCTCATCGTTGTTGTCAAGAAGAGCTGACATCGACAGATTGATAAGTTCGCTGACGCCGTTTCCCGTATATATATCTTCTATAGTGACATTAGGGATATTTCGGTTCTGAGCATACTGCATGATAGCTTTTCTTGCTGAGAAAAGTCCCTTTGCCGGTGAATATCCTTCGCATTCTGTGAGCTGGCTTTTCATATCGTATATAACTTCATCCGGAGTTCTGAAACCAAAAGGAGCCGGATTGCCTATGTTAAGTTTCAGTACCTGTGTACCTGCTTCTTCCATGCGGGCTGCTTCATCAACAACCGGTCCTCTTACATCATACAGTACATTATCAAGTTTAGTTGATTTTTTAAATTCACGCATAATAGATTCTCCTGTTTCTGATATTGTATTTTTATTTTGTTCGTTTCCTCTTAGCCAGTTTTCATCTGTATCGAGCAGTTCAGATAAAAATCTGATAATATTGTCACGCGGAACAGTTTTTCCGCTTACATACTGACTGATATGGCTCTTTCCAAGTTTAATATTGCGGTCCTCTGCCGCTCGTATTATATCTATCTGTCTGAGATTCTTTTCTTTCATTACCTGATTGAGTCGTCTGGAAAAAATATTGTCTGACATAGCTTCTCCTTTCATAAAGTTCAATTTGAATTGACTGAAGTTCAAATTGAAGTTCAATTAACAATTCTATTATAACACTAATTTTTTAAAAGTTCAATAGTTTTTCAGAAATAATGCAACAGTGTAATAAAAAAAGGATATCACTCTGGTTTGATTTTAATATCAGATATAGTGGTGAAATATCCGATATGGTACGCCACAAGCTGAAATACTGTTGATAACAAGTCAAAATTATGCTATACTTATAGGGTATAAAGGAACGGGTTACAATATAAAACGGAGGGAAGAGAAATGAGATATCCAATAGGTGTTCAGACATTTGAAGAAATGATTAACCGAAACTATGTATATGTAGATAAAACAGATCTGGTATATAGCCTTGCCCAGAGTCATATATGTTTTCTGTCCAGACCACGCCGATTTGGAAAGTCATTGCTGATAAGTACGCTTGAAGCATATTTTTCAGGGAATAAGGAACTATTCAGGGAACTAAAGATAGAAAAACTGGAAAAAGACTGGAAAAAACATCCTGTCTTTAGGATCGATTTTGCCAGAGGGAATTACAGTGAACCAGGGGAATTAAAAAAAATTCTTGAAGAACAAATTTGTGACTGGGAAAAAATATTTGGCAAAGATGAAACAGGAACTACTTTAAGCGGACGATTCCTTAAATTACTTAGAACAGCACATGAGAAAACCGGACATAAACCTGTAGTACTCATAGATGAGTACGATAAACCGATACTGGATGTACTTGGCACAGAACAGGAACAAAAAAACAGGGAAACTCTTAAAGGATTTTATGGAACGTTTAAGGCTGCAGATGAATATCTTCGTTTTGTATTTCTGACAGGTGTAACCAAATTCAGTCAGGTGTCTGTGTTTTCAGGATTTAATCAGCCTGAAGACATAAGTATGGACAAAAGATATGACGCTATATGCGGAATAACCGAGGATGAACTGTACACATATTTTGCGGAGCCGATAAAAGAAATGGCGGATATAATGGAATATACAGTCGATGAAATGAAAAAAGTGCTGAAAAAACAGTATGACGGATATCATTTCAGCAATAATCTTACGACTGATATATACAATCCGTTCAGTATAATAAATGCCTTTAATAAAATGGATATAGAAGATTACTGGTACAAATCCGGAACACCGACATATC
>JAEDJV010000009.1 GCA_016296165.1 Oscillospiraceae bacterium
CGTGCATGTGGTATAATTAAAAAAATGGCGGATATGTAAAGGAGGAGGGGAAAATAATTTTATTTGTATCAGATCTGGATAACACACTTATTCATTCATACAAAAGAGCTGCAGAAAATGATATCTGCGTAGAGGTTAAAGAGGGTAAATTACTGTCTTTTATGACCCCTTATGCATTTGAGATTCTAAGAAAAATTAATGAACGCAAAGATATCGTTTTTTCGCCTCTGACAACACGTTCACTTGAACAGTACTGCCGTGTTGACTTTTTTGACGGGAAATCTCCGGAACTTGCACTGGCAGCAAACGGTGGGATATTACTTGAAAACGGAGTAATAAATAAAAACTGGTTTGAAGAATCAAAGAATATGATTTCTGACTGTTATGGTGAGTTTGAACAGGGGATCAGATATTTTGAAACGGATGAGTATGTGTATTTTGATATACGAATTGTTGATGAACTGTTTGTATTTACAAAATCATCAGCTCCTCTTACTACAAAAGCAATTCTGAATGAGGTGCTTGATAAAACCAAAGTCGAGGTTTTTAATATCGGGGATAAAGTTTATATTTTCCCTAAAAAACTTACCAAAGGGTTGGCAATAAAAAGATTAAGGAAACTTTTTAAGTATGACAGCATAATATGTGCAGGTGACAGTGAATTTGATATCTCCATGATCGAAGAAGCTGACTGCGGGATTTGTCCTCAGTTTTTATCAGGGCAGATTACATCTGGAAACTGCATTGCGTTTGATACAGAAACCAGAAACTTTGCTGAACAGATACTTGAATATATTCAAAATTTATAAACGAAAGGCAGGGTATGAATTATGAGATGTATAAATATTTCACAGCTTAACAAATCAATTCAGAACGACACGATGTCATTTATCCGTAAATCCAACGAAGACTATACAGTAAAGGTGGCAAATGTAGCCAAATGTATTGCAGAAAACAAAAAACCAATTGTACTTCTGTCAGGACCTTCAGGTTCAGGTAAAACTACTACTGCCTACAGGTTGGGTGACGAGCTCGAAAAGCTTGGAATAAAGGCAAATATTATTTCTATGGATAACTACTTTATTCCGAATAAAAATATTGAAGAAAAGAATGTTCCAAGAGATGAAGAAGGAAATATCGATCTTGAATCACCATACAGAGTTGATATAAAAATGTTTCAGGAACATATGAAACTTATGGCAGAATGCAGGACTGCACAGGTTCCTGTTTTTGATTTTGTAACACAGGATTATTCCGCATATACGCCGGTTACGAGAAAAGAGAATGAAGTAATGATTTTTGAAGGAATTCATGCTCTCAACCCTGAAGTTACCGGAGATACAGATGATACAGCAAACCGGGTTTATGTCAGCGTGCGTACAAGACTTAAAAACAGAAATGGTGATCTCCTTCATCCGTCACAGGTAAGACTGATGAGAAGACTGATTCGTGACAGACTCTTCAGAGGAAGGGACTATGATGATATTTTTGCAATGTACAGAAGCGTACAGCGTGGTGAAACATTATATATCATGCCGCATAAGCATAGAGCAGATTTTGATATAGATACTTTTATTGACTATGAGGCTTCAGTTTACAAAAGTGTAATTTACGAAGATCTTTTAAATGCTGAAAAATCAAAATATAGCGATATGCGGAGCATGCTGATAAAATATCTTGAAGAACTGGATGTTATTCCTACAGTTTTTGTCCCGAAAAAATCACTTATAAAAGAATTTATAGGTTAAAAAATCCTCCCGGTTTTCCGGGAGGATTTAGTATATATCAGAAGTTTGAGCCATTCCAGCCCCAGTCCTGAGTTGCTTCGTATTTTACATATATGCGTGAACAGTCAATTGAGAGTTGTTCGTTGAGAATGCTGCAGATACTATCTGTTAGTTTATTGAATGCTGATGAATTTGCAGAACCAAATACGCTTACTTCTACCATCGCAGCAGGGGCGTTGTCTCCTTTGAAGTAAAGTTTCCTCTCAGGTTCGATTTCGACCATCAGCCAGTTTTCAGATTTTCCCGGAATGGCTGTGATTGCCTGACCAAGAGCAGATTTTAAAGCGATTTCCTTTTCGCTGCTTACAGCGGTATTTGTTTTTACATTGATAAATGGCATATTATTACCTCCAGAAAATAAGATAAGACGTTAAGTTTATTAAAATTATAACATATGCCAGATTCAAATGCAAGCAAAATATTAAACTTCCATGCATATACTACAAGCTTTAACATATTAATTATAGTGAATGCAAAAATATTTTTTATTGATTTTCATGCTGACTTATGGTATAATTTAATATAACGTCGGAAAAAATTTTTGGATATATTTATCTGTATTTTCTGATTGGATTACGAAAGGAAAAAATTATTATGTGCGGAATAGTAGGTTTCACAGGAAACACGGGAGCAGCTCCTATATTACTTGACGGGCTCTCAAAACTGGAATACAGAGGTTATGATTCAGCCGGAATTGCAGTACGTGACGCTGAAAATAACTTTGAAATAGTAAAGGCAAAAGGAAAGCTTAAGGCTCTGGTAGAGATGACAGATCATGGCAATGCAGTAAAAGGTACCTGCGGTATCGGTCATACCAGATGGGCAACACATGGTGAACCATCAGTTACCAATGCTCATCCTCATGCAAGTGATGATGAAAATGTAGTAGCTGTGCATAACGGAATAATAGAAAACTATCAGGAAATAAAAGAAAAACTTTCCAAGTCCGGATATACTTTCAAATCACAGACTGACACAGAAGCTGCAGTAAAACTTATAGATTATTATTATAAAAAATATAATCTTGGACCTGTTGATTCAATTGCAAGAGCTATGATGAGAATACGCGGTTCTTATGCTCTTTGTTTAATGTTTAAGGATTTTCCGGGCGAGATATATACAGCGCGTAAGGACAGCCCGATGATTATTGGTATTACTGACGGGCAGACCTATGTTGCTTCAGATGTACCTGCAATACTAAAATATACAAGAAATGTTTATTACATAGGAAATCGTGAAATTGCAAGACTTGAAAAAGGCAATGTAACATTTTACAATATCGACAGAGAAGAGATTACTAAGGAACTCACAGAGATTAAGTGGGACGCTGAAGCGGCTGAAAAGGGCGGATATGAGCATTTCATGATAAAGGAAATTCATGAACAGCCGAAGGTTATTACAGACACAATTAATTCTGTTGTAAAGGACGGAAAGATCGATTTTGAGCATATTGGTCTTTCAGCAGAAGAAATGAACAATATCAGCCAGATTTATATCGTTGCATGTGGTTCGGCTTATCATGTCGGTATGGCCGCACAGTATGTTATCGAGGAGCTTACGTCACTTCCTGTAAGAGTTGAGCTTGCGTCAGAATTCAGATACAGAAAGATGAAACTTGTAGAGGACAGTCTGGTTATTATCATCAGTCAGTCAGGTGAAACAGCAGACAGTCTCGCCGCTTTAAGAGAAGCTAAAGACAAGGGAATAAAGACACTTGGTATTGTAAATGTTGTAGGTTCGTCAATTGCACGTGAAGCGGATAATGTATTTTATACACTCGCAGGACCGGAGATTTCTGTTGCTACTACTAAAGCGTATTCAACACAGCTTATTGCAGCATATCTTCTCGCTATCGGCTTTGCAAAGGCTAGAAATGAAATAGATGACGAAAGATATAATTCGCTTCTTACAGAGATCTATACTATACCTGACAAGATTGCCAAGATCCTCGATGACAAGGAAAGACTTCAGTGGTTTGCCGCAAAGGTAACGTCTGTAAATGACGCATTTTTCATAGGACGAGGAATTGACTATGCAATCGGTCTGGAAGGTTCGCTTAAGATGAAGGAGATAAGCTATATTCATTCAGAAGCATATGCTGCTGGTGAACTTAAGCATGGTCCGATAAGTCTTATCGAAAAAGGAACACTCGTTATCGGTGTAAATACTCAACCTGAACTTTATGAAAAGACAGTAAGCAATATGGTCGAAGTTAAGAGTCGTGGTGCATATCTTATGGGACTTACTACATACGGAAACTACAGCATGGAAGATACGGCAGATTTTACCGTATATATCCCAAATACAGACCCGCTTTTCACCGGAAGTTTATCAGTTGTCCCTCTTCAGCTTCTTGGTTATTATGTTTCAGTAGCAAGGGGTTATGATGTTGACAAGCCAAGAAACCTTGCGAAAAGTGTAACAGTTGAATAAATTATTTCAGGAGCCGTATTTATTCGGCTCCTTTTTTACTAACACTAAGTATAATTAATAATACTGTTGAAAAATATTAATTTTTATGGTAGAATATATATAGTTGACTAAACAATAAATTAAGAAAGGGAAAAAAAGAATTAATGCTGGAAACAAAAGAATTGGTAAAAAAATATAAACCAAAAAAGGGAGAACAGGTTGTAGCTGTAGACCACGTTTCTATCAGATTTCCTGAGAAAGGGATGGTTTTTCTTCTTGGAAAATCAGGAAGCGGTAAATCCACGCTTCTTAATCTATTGGGTGGACTTGACAGTTATGATGAAGGTGAGATAACCATCAGAGGAGTATCGTCAAAGGACTTTAATCAGCAAAGTTTTGACAGTTACAGAAATACATATGTAGGTTTCATTTTTCAGGAATACAATGTACTCGAAGAATTTACAGTAGGAGCAAATATTGCTCTTGCATTGGAATTGCAGGGGAAGAGTGCCACAGATGAAGAAATAAACAGAATACTTCACGAAGTTGATCTTGATGGTTTTGGGGACAGAAATCCTAATGAACTTTCAGGCGGTCAGAAACAGAGAGTTGCCATTGCACGCGCCCTTGTAAAGAATCCTGAAATAATAATGGCAGATGAACCAACCGGAGCTCTTGATTCTGCTACTGGACGTCAGATTTTTGAAACACTGAAAAAACTTTCAAGAGACAAACTTGTAATAATTGTTTCCCATGACAGGGAATATGCTGAACGGTATGCAGATCGCATTATTGAACTTGCAGACGGAAAAATAATCAGAGATGTACAGGCTGATGATGGAGAAAAAGAAAGTACAAGTGAGATTATTTTTAATAATGATAAAGTTGAAGTGCCGTATGGATATCATTTGACGGAAGAGGACAGATTAAAGATTAATCAGTACATTGATAAACTTCAAAGTGGAATTTCTCTGAATATGCAGGATTCAGACCGTTGCTTTGTGGATACAGATGAATCATTAATTCCAGCTCAGGACGGAAAAAATTTTAATTTGATAAAATCTGTCCTGCCAGTGAAGTCTGCTTTTAAAATTGGAGTTAGCAGTCTGAAATATAAAAAATTTCGACTGGTAATGACTATAATATTATCTGTGGTAGCATTTTCGATATTTGCTCTTGTGGATACAATCAGTTCATATGATCATATTAAAACGTGTGTGCAGTCACTTTTGGATTCTGATATTGGCTATATTTCGTTAGGAGAGTCTGTTAAAATCGATAGTTTCTGGTGTAGCTCTGAACCGCCGGCTCTTTCAGAAGAAGATATAAAAAAAATATCTGAAGATACAGGTATTCAGGTATCTGGAATTTTTAAACCAAGATTAAAAAGTCTTGATTTTTCATCGAATTTTAATTTCGATACTTTATACAAAAAGGATGAAACAGAAACCAGTCTGACTGAATTTAATGGATTTTTTGAGATTACGGAAGAATCACTCGAACAAATGGGCTATACGCTGTATGCCGGAAAAATTCCTGACAGTTCCGGAAAGCAGATTGCGATAAGCTGTATGGCTGCTGAAACTTTTATAAAGGCTGGATACACATCTGCAAAACCGAATAGAGAAACTGTGAATTCCGAAGATGGCACAAAAGAAAAGAAAATTAATTATGAAAATTTTTCTGATCCGCTATATATGGTTGGAAAAACACTGCTCATAGATAATGAACTTTACACAGTAAGCGGAATTGTTGATACAAATTTTGACTCAGCAAGATATAAAGGAATTCGTATAAATGAAAATCAGCTTAATGATCCAAAACAGATCAGGAATTTTATTTTATTGAATGAGTACAATTATACTGTAAATTACAGTCCTACAGGAGCCGCAATGGTTGGAAAAGGGGCTGTAGCAGATATGAAAAAAAATGATACTAAAATATATGAGAAAAATATTGGAGATATATCATTTTCTACACACAATAATCAAAATGGAGATGTGTATATATGGAAAAATTATGTTGCAAAACTTTCAGATATTCCTTCCGATGATATAGTTTGGGCAGATAAACCTCTTGAAAAGCTGAATGATAATGAAATAATTATATCGCCTATAAATATAATAAATTCTATGGGGGAAAATGTTGAATATCTTTTTTTCAAAAACGAAAATATAACAGCTGAATCAGTTAAAGAATTCAATGAATATATGCAGAAATTTGGCTCGATTGAGGGTTCTTTAATGCCACATAGCTCTTATGGTAATTCAAAGTCAATTGAAAATGTGAAGATTGTGGCTGTATTTAATCCTGATAGTGTATATTATGATTCGGATAGTCTGGTTGTTTCAGATGATATATTTAGCCAATTAGTAAGTGGCACAGAAGATATATATATTACTGCAGTTGGTGGAATGCCAAAAAACAAAAGTGATATAGAATCTTTGGTTCGTTATTGCAATCCGGAAGGTGATGACGTCAAAACAAGGTATGAACTTAACAATGCTGTGACATATCAGCTGGATTTATTAAATTCTTCGGTTGAACAAATCGCAAATATATTCTTTTATATTGGGGTTTTCTTTGCTGTTTTTGCTTCATTCCTTATGGCGAATTTTATATCTGTTAGCATAAATTATAAAAAACCAGAGATAGGAATACTTCGCGCTATTGGTTCGAGATCGAACGATGTATTTAGAATCTTTTTTTCAGAAAGCTTCGTTATTGCTGTAATAGAATTTGTTTTAACTTCAGTTCTGTGTCTTGCATGCATTATGATTTTTAATAATTTTATCAGGAAGTCTTATGGACTTTTACTTACGATGCTTAATTTTGGAATCAGACAGATTCTTCTTGTTCTTGTTCTCTGTATTGGTATTTCAGCGGTTGCAAGTTTTCTTCCGGTAGAGAGAATCGCTTCTAAAAAACCTATAGACGCAATAAGAAACAGATAAAAACGGAGGGTGTAAAATGAATTTTGAGTTAAAAAATATGGCTGCATTCGGTGTCGCAGGAAATTTTACAGGACATCTGGAACAAGCTGGAGAGGCTGTTGATTTTAAGAATGTATTGGTATTGGAGGAAAATGCACCAAAAGCGATATTTCCTACATACATTCCTGAAAAAAGTGAAGTTTGTCCTGAATTTTTAAATGTCTTTCCTTTTGACAGCGAAAAAATAATTTATCCTGAAGGTCAGACAAAACTTCAGATCGAACCAGAGTGTGCTGTGGTTTTTGATGTTTGCTGGAATGGAAATAAGATTGAAAAACTTTCACCCGTTGTCTTTGGAGCTTCAAATGACTGTTCAATAAGACGGGAAGGTGCAAAGAAAATCAGTCTTAAGAAAAACTGGGGTAAATCCAGCAAAGGATTTTCTGCCTCTGCGATAAAACTTGATTCATTTGATAAAGAAAGTATTATCAACGATTACAGAATTGCCAGTTTCATTGTAAGGAACGGAAAAGCGTATGCTTATGGAGAAGATAGCGCTATAAGAGATTACAGTTATATTTATGAAAAACTTATCAACTGGATGATTGATAAACTTAACAATCAGAAAAATGAAGGCCCTGCAGAAGATATTAATTCATATCTGATCGGTGCAGGAAAGCCTGACAGGATTTTAGTTTCAATCGGCGCTACCAGATATACTGAGTTTGGAGAATCAAACTTTCTGAAAAAAGGAGACCGTTCTGTAGTTATTCTTTATCCGGAATCAGTTTACAGCGAAAATGATATCGTAAATATTGTTACTTCACGTTCATATGACAAGGCTGATATATCTGTTCTTGATCAGGTTGTTGAAGAAAATTAATATAATAAAAAAGAGAATGCTTTTTCGGAAAACCTGAAAAAGCATTCTCTTTATAAATTATATATTGAAAAATATATAATTATCTGTGCATAAGATCTGATATTGTTTCGATGATCTTATCGTAGCATCCACCACAGCCAGTTGAACAGGATGTCTGTTCCTGAACTGTCTTAAATGCCTGTGTAACGTCTGTAAGGTTTTCACCCTTGTGGAGCGCTAGGTCGATATCATTTACTGATACGCCCATGCAGTGGCAAATTTCGATGTTTTCCATAATTCAAGCTTCCTTTCTTAAAATAATATGTAATACAACTTGAGTTGTATTTTCAACTTAATTCAAAATATACGATATATATTATATCACATATGATAATTTTTGTATGTGACAGAGTCACATAAAAGTTTTACTTGCTGCAGATTTCCTTTGCAAGAGCTTCTATCTGTGCTTTGCTCTCATCGTTAAGTCCTGATGTGATCTTAACTGAATTTTCACAGAAAGTGAGGTTTTTGCAGTTTTCAAGAGTTGATTTCATTACTTTTGCTGCCATAGGAGCCCATGAGCCGTTTTCTATAAATCCGACAGTCTTGTTCTGGAAGTTTCTTTCTGTAAGATTGTGGAGAAATGTTTTCATGAACGGGAATACATCTCCGTTGTATGTAACACTAGCGAGAACAATCTTTCCGTAACGGAAAGCATCTTCAACACATTCAGCCATATCTGTTCTTGCAAGGTCAAAACAAACAACTTTTTTACATCCGTTTTCAATGAGCTTTTCTTCAAGATATAAAGCAGCTTTCTTAGTGTTGCCGTATACTGAAGAGTAAGCAATAACAACGCCTTCGCTTTCGTTTCTGTATGATGACCATATATCATATAGGTTGATATAATATTCGAGATTTTCAGAAAGAACTGGTCCATGGAGAGGACAGATTGTTTCTATGTCAAGGGCAGAGGCTTTCTTAAGAAGAGCCTGAACCTGCATACCATATTTTCCGACAATGCCAATGTAATATCTTCTTGCTTCGCATGCCCAGTCTTCGTCAGCATCAAGTGCACCGAACTTTCCGAATCCATCTGCTGAAAAGAGCACCTTGTCTTTATTGTCGTATGTAACTATTACTTCCGGCCAGTGAACCATAGGTGCAGTCATGAAAGTAAGAACATGCTCGCCGAGTTCAAGTGTATCTTTTTCTCCGACAGCTATCTGTCTGTCAGAGTAGTCAGTTCCGTAGAAATTCTTTATCATCGTAAAAGATTTTGCAGAGGAAACAATGACTGCTTCCGGATATTTTTCCATAAATGCACTGATACTTGCTGAATGGTCAGGTTCCACATGCTGAACAACGAGGTAGTCAGGCTTTCTGTTACTGAAAATCTCCTTAAGGTTAGAGAGCCATTCATCAGTAAAGTTTTCGTCAACAGTATCCATAACTGCTATCTTCTGGTCCATGATAACATATGAGTTGTAAGCCATTCCATTTGGTACAACATACTGACCTTCGAAAAGATCAACTTTATGGTCGTTTACACCGGCATATTTTATGTCATTTGAAATAAACATGTTCGATTCCTCCGTAAAAAATCTTGTTTTTTAGAATAATATAAATTATTATATCACATTTAATGATTTTTTTCAATGAATAAAATGGAAATTAATACATTAACGTTCCAAAAAAATTTTTTGTTGAATAGTTTTTTAAATAATAATTGATATCTGCATAATACAATGTTATAATAAAGATAAATAAAAAGTCAGAGAAACGGAGATAAATATGCAGCGTTTGGTTCAGTTAGTTGCCCGGATCAGCTTTAAATTAAGGAAAACACCGGAAATCCCCGTAGTAAGCGGGAAAAATACAATTGAGGGATTGTGCGGCGACATTGTTCAGAAAAAAATAAAATCTGTTTTTATTGCTTCAGGAAAAACAATCAGAAAAAGAGGCATGCTGGACAAATTGATTGAGAAAATGGAATCTGAAAATATAAATGTAGTAGTATTTTCAGATATAGTATCTGATCCGACATCTGAGAATGTAGAAAACGGAGTGAAACTGTTTAACGAAAACAAATGTGAATGTGTAATTGCAGCCGGTGGAGGTTCTGTTCTCGACTGTGCGAAAGTTATTGCACTCAGAGCTGCTAATCCCCATATATCTTTGAATCTCATGTATATGCATGTAATTCCCTGCAGAAAAGCCGTTCCGTTGTATGCAGTTCCAACTACTTCCGGAACCGGCTCGGAAGTAACATATTTTTCTGTTGTAACCAATACAGAAAAAAATAAAAAGAAAATAGTTATTTCTGACAAGTTTTTGCCTGAGAAAATTATTTTTGACTATGAATTACTCAGACAAGTTCCTGAAAAACCGACGATTTATTCAGGACTGGATGCTCTTACACACAGTATAGAGTCATTTATAAGTACAAACAGCAGATTCTTTGCAGATGACATCACTTCTGCTCCTGAAGTATGCAGAGATATATTCAGATATCTTCCTCTGGCTGCCAGGGATCCTGATAATGAAGAAGCACGTTTAAAGATGTCATATGCTGCATATCTGGCCGGATTGAATTTCAGAAAAGTATGTGTGGGTTATGTTCATGCTCTTGCTCACAGATTAGGGGAGATGTACGGTATCCCGCATGGACTTGCATGTGCTGTGACATTACCTGTTGTTTTAAAAGAATATCTTCCAAAAGTATCAGAAAGGCTGTGCGACCTAGCTGTAAAAAGCGGAATAGCCAGAAGTGCTGAAGAGTTTATCGATAAAATAATCGAACTTGAATTAAATCTTGGTATTACTGCGGGGTTTAGGGGGATAGATAAAAAAGATTACCCGGTTATGGTAAAGCGTGTTCAGTTTGAAGTAATGACACAGGGGTGTCCGGTTAGGTTCGACAGCAAAAAAATCGAAAATATTTTCGATGAGATTACAATATCTGACTAATTATGCTGTAAGGTATAAGAATAATCAGGGCAGAAAACGAAACAAAACAATAAAACCGCACATCTACGCTGATTCCCGTAGATATGCGGTATTAATACTAACGGAGACGGTGGGATTCGAACCCACGGTACCCGGAGGTACAACTGATTTCGAGTCAGCCCCGTTATGACCACTTCGATACGTCTCCATATATTCTGTAACTTTTTCATTATACCATAAAGATTGATTAAAATCAATAGTTTTGTAAAATTTTTTCTTCAGAGGTGTGAATATGAAAATTAATAATGTAGGGTATAATCACTGTCACGATGCAGATTTTTTTATTGATCGTCCTGATGGCAGCGGAGATTATCTTCTGATCCTTCTGAAAAGCAAGGCCGTTTTTAATATAAACGGAAAGGATATTATTGCTCCGGAAAATTCGGTTTTTATTTATCCGAAGGGAAGACCACAGTATTATCGCTGTTTGCCACAGCATACTTTTGAAAATGACTGGATCCACTTTGATTTTTCAGGTGATAAACAGGAAGATATTTTTTTGTCTGAAGGACTGGTGTTTGAAACTCCATTGAAAATGGATATTCATTTTTTAGGTTACTGTGTAAAAATGATTTCATATGAATTGAATTCAAATCACCTCTATCGTGAACAGAGTATGCAAAATTATATTTCACTTATGTTAATTAAAATAAAAGAATATGCGGAACAGGGAGAATTAATGGCGTTTGGTAATCAGTATGAAATGCTTTCAACTATACGACGTAAGATTTATGCAGAACCGTATGTGAACAGGACAATTGAATATGCTTCCCACGAGATACACATGAGTAAGTCAACTTTTCAGCATGAATACAGGAAACAGTTTGGAGTGAGTTTTATTGATGATCTGATAAACAGTCGAATAAGCTATGCAAAAACACTTCTCTCATCTACCGGGCTTTCAATTGAGGAAATAGCAAAACAATGCGGTTACCGAACATATGCTCATTTTTCACGTCAGTTTAAAAAGAAAACAGGGGTTACACCGTCAGAATTTAAAAATTTAAACGGTATAAATAATTGGTAATAAGAAGTAAATTATCTCCATATATTGTTAGTGAAGTTTATCAGTATATGGGGGGATATTTTTGAATGAGAAAGCAATAACAGATTATCAGGAACGTGCCGTTATTTTGGGTGAATACATTATTCAGAACAACGCAACTGTAAGAGCTGCAGCAAGTCATTTTTCGGTTTCAAAATCTACAGTACATAAGGACGTTGCAGAACGTCTTCCGGGAATCCAGCCGATACTCTCCGGACTTGTTAAGGAAGTACTTGAAAAAAACAAAAAAGAAAGGCATATAAGAGGCGGGCTCGCCACCAAGAAAAAATATGAAGAACTGGCTCGTCTTCATGATAAAAACGATAAACCTGATTGAAAAATATTTTACTATGTGATATAATGTAGATGTTAAAAAAATGCCTTAAAGGAAGAACTATATGGAAAAAGAATTAAAACTGGATATACGATGTGGTGATGTTCTTGATGAGATGAAAAAGATAGATGACGAATCTGTTGATCTAATTGTTACAGACCCGCCTTACAATCTTAATAAAAATTACGGAAACACTCATGATACACTTGAATTTGTAGAATATCTTGAATTTTCAAGAAACTGGCTGAAAGAAGCAGACAGAGTTTTGAAACCTAATGGTACGATATATGTGTTTATGGGAATGAGATACATCTCTTATATTTATAACATCCTTGATAGTGAACTAAAATACCATTTTAACTCATGGATAGTATGGTATTATACACAGGGGATGGGAAAGACGATTGGATTCAGTCCGCGCCATGATGATATTCTTATGTTTACCAAAGATAAAAAATTTACTTTTAATCTTGATGATATCAGAGTCCCACAGAAGTATTACCGCTCTGTAAATAATATGCGCGGCGCTAATCCAGGGAATGTCTGGGAATTTTCTCATATGCATTACTGCAGCAAGCACCGTCTGTCACATCCTACGCAGAAACCGGAAGGACTCTATGAACGTATAATACTTGCAAGCTCAAATGAAGGAGATACTGTGCTTGATCCGTTTGTCGGGTCAGGTACCGCACTCAGAGTTTGTCAGAATACAGGAAGAAACTGCATAGGCATAGATATTAATCCGGAATATATTAGCATGTGCAAAGACAGACTTATCAGACCATTTACCGGATTTGACTCGATTGACGAAAGAATGTTCAGAGTACCTAATGATTTAAATGATCCGAATATAAGGGAGCAGTATATCCGAAATCACGTTGACTGGTTCCTTAGGAATCATGCTGATGCAGTTCCGGAATTTTTTAAGGAAGTAAGAAAAAAATACGGAGAAAAAATGGAAAGGGACAATCAGCTTGATCTTCTTGATGAGATAGAATTCGGTTGTCAGAAAATATAATATAAACCGTATAATGCAGCGGAACGAATTCTGATTTATTCTGTTTCGCTGCATTTTTCAGGAGGATGACCATGATACTAAGAATGCCGGAATACTGCAGCAAATTTATATGTACTGCTGACAGATGCACAGATAACTGCTGTATAGGCTGGGAAATTGACATAGATGAAAAGAGTCTTGAGTATTACGAGGGTGTAGAAGGAGATTTTGGAGAAAAGCTTAAAAATAATATTTCCGGAGAGAATCCGGCATGTTTTGTTCTCGGCAAAGATGAGAGATGTCCTTTTCTAAATGAAAATAATCTATGTGAGATATACATAAAACTTGGAGAGGACAAGCTTTGTGATATATGTACTGAACATCCGAGATATTATGAATGGTTTGATGGAGTAAAAGAAGGAGGAACGGGACTTGGATGTGAAGAAAGTGCCAGAATAATTCTGTCACAGGACAAGCCCTTTTCATATACTGAAACTGAAATAGAATATGAATCATGCAGTGATTATGATCAAGAGTTGTTTCATTGTCTTGAAAAAGCCAGAAGCAAAATAATAAATTATCTGCAGGACAGGAAAAATCCATTTATGCAGCGTTTAAGTGATATTCTCCGTTATGCGTATGATTTACAGTATCGGACAGATAACGGATCTTATGATGTTCCTGAAATAATTGAAAAAACCGGAGAAATGAAACTGGATATACAAAAATTTTGTGAGTTGTTCGGAAGTCTGGAAATGCTTGATAAAAACCGAAAAAAGTATATTAATCAATGTTTACAGTTGTTTTCAAAAACAGGGATAGATGAAAAGGTTTTTAATGACAATTGTCCTGATTCTGAACGTTATCTTGAAAACATAGCAGTATATTTTATCTGGCGTCATTTTATGAAAGGTGTTTTTGAAGGAGAATTTTTTTCAAAGGTGTTTTTTATGGCTGCCGGATGCGTATTCATTGAATTTCTGGCGAAATGCTGTTATATAGAAAAAGGGACAACACACCTGGAAGATTATGTGTTTATAGCAAAAGAATTTTCAAAAGAAATTGAATATTCAGAATATAATCTGGAAAAGGTAATGGACGCTGCATATGAAGAGGGCTATTTTAAATAAAAATTTGTGGTGGTGTTCATATTTTGACTGTGATATAATTCAGAATTCTTCAGTCGAATATATAGATTAAATTGGAAGGGTAATTTTATGATTTATCTGAAAGAAGAATATACCGGGGATTTACTAAATGAAGATGTGTACAGAATTGCAGAAAACAATATCGAATTCAAAACAAAGAGAAAAAATATTTTTGCGATAGAAAAAAATACGCTGTTTACAGTATCGTCATCCTATCTTGATGATACTGGTGAATATAAAGTTATAGTTAAAGGATATAAATTTTCCGGAAAAATAACCCGTTATAGTGAACTGACATTTACTGATTCCCCGTTAATTGCACAGGACAGAGTTATTGAACGGATTGATCCGGATTCATATCAAAGATTTCTTACTGAACTTGGAAATAATTCTCTAATCATGGATAAGAGTTCTTTTGAATCCGCCATAGAGAAACATAATGACGTTCTACAGTATATGGCTGATGTCGAAAACATATTAAATAAAAACAGAGAGATAGAAAAAAGCATTGAAGAAATAAAAAATGATTATACAGAGTCAGTATTATCAAATAGCGGAATAAAAGTAAAATCATTTTTTAACAGGATAAAAGAACATCCCTTTCAGAATCTCTTGTTATATGTGATTAATATGCTTATTGGAGTTATATCTCTGGTGGTACTTATTGGTTTATTTATGACTATTGATACTGCTAATCCTGTATTAATTTTATTAATTGGATTTGTTGCAGTCTTCAGCTTCTACGCAATATTGCAGGATACTTCGAAAATAAGTGAGCTGTATGAAAAATTATTTCTGTTTCCATTTACATTTGTGAACTTTTTTAGGAAGAATAATCCTAAGAAATCGAATAATCTGGTAACTGCGATATGTAATGAAAAGTATATTGAAATAAATAATAACACCAAACTTCATATAAATGCAAGAAATGAACTCAATTCAAAAATCGGACTTATTGCCCATGATATTTTTTTGAGTAATAACAATGTTCTGAATTTTTCAAATAAAACGGATGAAAAAATATTTGAGGAAAAAGAAACCAGAACACCTGAAGAAATAACAGGTGGGTACGAGCGAATAAAATATCCTGAATATCATACGGAATCCCATGTTAAACCGGGAAATCAGGAAAGAAAAGTAATTAGTCTTACAAAACCCGATAAATAATTGATTCTTGACATGAAGACGGATATTTTAATGAATTTTTCATATAATTTTGTAATAATGCTTTTATTTTTAATTTGATTGTGATATAATATATTAGGTAAAAAAAATACATAGTAATCGGAGGACATTACAATGAGAGCAGTAATAACTGTTATAGGTAAAGACAATGTAGGTATTTTAGCTAAGGTAAGTTCTGTGTGCACAAAGTATAACGCAAACGTTATCGAAGTTACACAGTCGGTTTTGCAGGATATGTTTGCTATGATCATGCTTGCAGATATTTCATCCCTCAACGATGACTTTGTAAAGCTTGCTGACGAGATGACAGCACTTGGTGACGAACTTAAATTATCAATCCACACTATGCATGAAGACATTTTTAATTCCATGCACAAGATCTGATAAAAAAGGAGAAACAAATAATGTTAAATGCATATGATATTCTTGAAACTATCCGAATGATACAGGACGAATGTCTTGACATCAGAACGATCACTATGGGAATTTCACTTCTTGACTGTATTGACAGCGATATAGACAAGGCATGTGATAAAGTTTACAACAAGATAGTAAGTAAGGCAAAAAATCTTGTTAAGACAGGTGAACAGATTGAAAAGGAATATGGTATTCCGATTATCAATAAGCGAATCTCAGTAACACCAATCGCTATGATTAGTGCTGCATGTGACAAAAAGGATCCTGTCAGATTTGCGCTTACACTTCAAAAAGCAGCCGATCAGTGCGGAGTAAACTTTATTGGCGGTTATTCAGCACTCGTTCAGAAAGGATTCAGTGCAGGTGATCTGGAACTCATCAACTCTATTCCGGAAGCTCTTTCAAGAACTTCAAACATTTGTTCATCAGTAAATGTCGGTTCTACAAGAACGGGTATCAATATGGATGCTGTTGCTCTTATGGGTAAGATAGTAAAAGAATCTGCTATAGTTACAGCGGACAGAGACTGTATTGGACCTGCAAAACTCGTTGTATTCTGCAATGCAGTTGAAGACAATCCGTTTATGGCCGGTGCGTTCCATGGTGTTGGCGAACCTGACTGTGTAATCAATGTTGGTGTATCAGGACCTGGTGTTGTACGTTCAGCTGTTTCAAAGTATCCTGATGCAGATATTTCACAGATTGCTGATGTTATTAAAAAGACAGCATTCAAGATAACAAGAATGGGACAGCTTGTTGGTTCAAGAGCTTCAGAAATGCTTGGCGTACCGTTCGGAATTGTTGATCTTTCACTTGCGCCGACTCCTGCAGTAGGAGACAGCGTTGCATATATTCTTGAGGAACTTGGTCTTGAAACATGTGGTATTCATGGCACAACAGCTGCTCTTGCACTTCTCAATGATGCGGTAAAGAAGGGCGGCGTCATGGCTTCTTCTCATATCGGTGGCTTATCTGGTGCATTTATCCCTGTATCAGAAGATGCAGGGATGATTGCCGCAGCGGAATCAGGCGTTCTTCAGCTTGATAAGCTTGAAGCAATGACTGCTGTATGCTCAGTTGGTCTTGATATGATAGTAATTCCAGGCGAAACAGAACCTTCAACTATCTCTGCTATTATTGCAGATGAAGCATGTATCGGTATGGTAAATAATAAGACAACAGCTGTAAGAGTGATTCCTGCGATTGGCAAGAAGGAAGGCGACGTTCTCGAATTTGGCGGTCTCCTTGGCAGCGGACCGGTTATGAAAATACATAGTGGTTCTGCAGCTAAGTTTATTTCCAGAGGCGGAAGACTCCCGGCTCCAATGCACAGCGTTAAGAAATAAATATATTTTTATTTATTAACGGGGAAATCAAATGGAAAACATCATAAATAAAATTATTGATATAGATCGTATGGCGGAAAAGCGGCTTTCTGATGCAGAAACTGAAAGTCAGAATCTGATAGCAAAGTCAGAAAGAGAGGCAGCGGATCTTAAGGAAAACCTTAGGTCCGCTGCAGAAAAAAGAATTTCTGAAGTTCGTGATTTTCATAAAAATGAAACAGAAGCAGAACTTAACAGGATAAGATCCGAATGTGATGCTAAGATAAAAGAACTTGATGAGGCATATGAGAATAAACATTTTTCTATTGAAGAAAGTATTTACCGTACAATAGTAGGTGAAAGCGTTGAATAATTTTACACAAAATGCAACTGTTGCACGAGCTCGTGCAATGCATGGAAAAAGGCTTTCCGAGGCGGATTATAAAGAACTTACAAACAGGAAAAGTGTTTCGGAGATAGCTGAGTATCTTAAGAAAAATACTCACTATTCCGCGGCACTTTCTTCAGTTAATACCGCAACAGTTCACAGAGGATTTCTTGAACAGCTTATACGCAGATATTCGTTTGAAAGATATATCAAGATATGCGACTTTCAGCAGCTTAGAAGGGAAGACTTTTATAATTATATGATTGTCTTATCCGAGATTCGTGAGATACTGAGCATCATTCTTCATATTAATGCTGATTCAGGTGATGAATACATTACTTCAATGCCTGCATATCTCATTAATAAAACAGGTATTAATCTGATAGAACTTGCGAGGACAAGAAGTCTTAAAGGACTTTTGAATGTACTCCGTCATACCAGATACTACAATGTTCTAAGAAATATCAAGGAAGATGAAAACGGACATGTCGATTATCTTTCGTGTGAGATAAAACTCAGGACATTTTACTATGGCTGGCTCTCAGATACAATTAAAAAAGACTTTTCCAAATCTGTTGCCGATGAACTTCTTTCCCATATTCTCACTCAGATTGATTTGATTAATATTATTAATGCCTACCGAATGAAAAAGTACTATAATCTTTCTGGTGCAGAAATAGAAAAGAAATTGTTGCCTTTCTACCATAAGCTAAACCGTAAAACCAGAGAAGAACTTTTTGGTAATGAAAATGCAGAAGATTTTCTTAAAGTTTTTTCAAAAACATATTACGGGAAAAAAATTATTTTGGAAAAAGATTCGAATTTTGAATTTGAAATAAATAAACTAAGAAGCAGGATGGCTCGTAACTCTCTTGCTTTTTCTCAGAATGCAGCGGTAAGTGTGTATCTCCTCGTGTATCTTCTTGATATAGAGGTAAATAATATTATTTCCATAATAGAGGGAATAAGATACAAACGAAATCCGGAAAATATACTAAGCAGGATTATACTTACCTGAGAACAAATTTACTCAAACAGTAGAGGAGGGATTATATGTCAATAGAAAAAATGCAAATAGCTAATATAACGGGTCAAGTCAAAAACCTTGACAGAGTTATTGAAAGATGTATTGAGAGTAAGTGTTTTCATATAGATCAGGCAAGCAACCCGATGGATACAGAAACATCAGGATTTGAAGTACTCCATGAAGAAAATCCTTACAGAGAATCTTTAACCAGGCTTGTGTCTATTGATTTTGGTGGAGATATTGGGTTATGTGAAACAGATTACTCGGATATAATGAATGAATCGCTTGAATCACTGTCAGAATATATAGATGAGATATCGCAGAAAATGAAAGTTCTCACAGAAGAAATACAGGAAGCAAATAAAAAATATCTTCAGTATGAACAGATAATAACGCAGCTTAAACATCTTCATGGCATGGATATAGATCTGGAAAGTCTGATAAAGTGCAGACATATTCATGTCAGGTTTGGAAAGCTCCCGGTTGACAGTTTCAACAAACTGGAATACTACGGAAATAATATGTTTACATTCGTTCATTATGATGTAGATAGTGAGTATTACTGGGGAATGTACTTTGTTCCTGCACAACTGGTAAAAAAAGCAGACAAGATTTTCTCAGACTTATTTTTTGAACGTATCTGGATTCCGGAAGATGTAACCGGGAAGCCAGATAAAGAAATTGATGAACTGAAGAAAAAGTTTGCTGAGGTAAAAGAGAGAATCGAAAAACTGGAACAGGGTCGATCGAATCTTATATCAGTTGAAGGAGAAAGAATAAATAAAGTTTTCTGCCGGATCAAATCACTTTATGACTGTTTTGAACTTCGTTCTAAGGTTTCAGTAATGAAAGACAAGTTCTATATGGCAGGTTTTGTTACAGAGAAAGATTCTGAAAAGTTTTCAGAATTAATCAACTCGGTATCCGGGGTATCAGTAATTCTCAGATCGCCTGATGAGAGTGAAAAATCATCAGTTCCGGTAAAAATAAAAACAAACGGATTTACAAAACCTTTTTCACTTTTCGTTGAGATGTATGGTCTCCCTTCATATGGTGGTTTTAATCCAATCAATCTGGTTGCAATAACCTATACGCTCCTTTTCGGTATTATGTTTGGAGATCTGGGACAGGGAATTGTAATCTCCGTTATCGGTGCGATATTATACAGTAAAACGAAAAATAAACTTTGTGCAATAATGACCCGGATTGGATTGTCGAGTGCATTTTTCGGGCTGGTATTCGGCTCAGTATTTGGATTCGAACATGCACTTGATCCTTTGTACAAGGCGATTGGTTTTGAAGAAAAACCAATTGAAGTAATGGATAATGTGAACGTCGTTCTTGGTGGTGCAATCGCAATTGGTGTTGTACTTATTATTATTTCTATATTAATTAATATAGTAACATCACTGAAGAAAAAGGAATATGATATTGCAGTTTTTGGAAACAATGGCATAACTGGTTTGGTGTTCTTTTCAGCTATAATGTATGCAGCGGTTTCAATGCTCATATTTGAGAAAAATGTATTTACGCCGATCTTTGCAATATTTCTGATTGTTCTTCCACTTGTGATTATGCTTTTCAGAGAGCCTCTTGGATGTCTTATGAGTGGTAAAAAATTTAAATCAGAAGGAATTGGTGATTTTATTGCTTCAAACTTCTTTGAGGTTTTTGAATTTGTTCTTGGGTACGTTACAAACACTCTTTCTTTTGTAAGAATCGGTGGATTTGTATTATCACATGCAGCAATGATGTCAGTTGTAATGCTTCTTTCAGAAATGTATGAGGGAGCGTCGCCTGTTATAGTTATTCTTGGAAATATATTTGTAATAGGTATGGAAGGAATGCTCTCAGGAATTCAGGTACTCAGACTTGAATTTTATGAGATTTTTTCCAGATGCTATGATGGAGACGGAATAGCATTTGAGCCTGTTTCAGTAAGTTACAGTCCTGAATTTGAATAATAAATATGATAGAGAAATGGAGTTAGTTATCATGAATATTTTAGAACTTGCATTAATGCCACTTTTAATTCTTTGTATTATTTCACTTCCTTTTATAGCTGTTTTCTCGAAAAGAAAATCTCCGAAAAAGACTAAAAATGCAATAATAATTAATCTTTGTTCATTTTTTGCGGTAATGGCTCTGGCTGTTATTTTCCCGATAGGCGGATTTATTAATGCTGAAACAGCAGAGGCAACAGCTGCAGCAGTAAATAATAATGCCGGTCTTGCGTACATCGCAGCAGCTCTGGCTGTTGGTCTGGGCTCAATAGGCTGCGGTATTGCGGTTGCTTCAGGTGCTCCGGCTGCTATCGGAGCTGTAGCAGAAGAACCAAAGTCTTTCGCTAAGTCACTTATTTTCGTTGCTCTTGGCGAAGGTGTTGCATTATATGGATTTATCATCGCATTTATGATTATTGGTAAGGTTTGATTTTTTATGAAATTTTTTCTTATCAGTGACAATATCGATACTCTTATGGGAATGAGACTCAGTGGTATCGAAGGGGTTGTTGTTCATGAAAAGCACGAGGTTAAATCAGCTTTGAATCAGGCACTTTCAGACAGTGAAATTGCAGTTATACTCATAACACAGAAACTGGTAACAGAATCATCGGAGCTGGTTTATGATTTGAAGCTTAACAGGAAAACCCCACTTATCATTGAGATTCCTGACAGACATGGTTCATCTCATATTTCGACATCCATCTCGCAATATGTTCGTGAAGCAATCGGCATCAGAATATAGCAGATGGATGTCTGCTTTTTATATTATACATGAGGAGAAGAAATATATGAACGATACAAATCTTAATGAATTTATCGAAGCAGTAAATACTGATGTTGATAAAAAGATAGAAGAAATGCAGGTTCGTGCTGAAGAACAAAGAATCAGTCTTCTTGAAGATGCTGAAGATGAAGCCCTTAATAATGCATATATCAAAATTAAATCCTGTGTTACAGAAGAAAAATATAAAAGCAAGATTGCAGTATCAAAAGCAGAACAGGAAGCCAGAGTAAAGTTACTTACTTACAGAGAGTTTTTAGTTGAGAAAATGTTTTGCAGTATCTATGACAAGTTAATTCACTTTACAGAGTCTGAAGCGTATAAAACATTCCTTCAGAGTCTTTTAAAAGATGAAAAAACTGATGAAGATACTATCATATACTTAAGAGAAAAAGATTTGATATATGAGGAAATGCTCAGAGAAGTTACAGGACCATCCTGTACCTTTGAAACAGATAGCGGAATCGAAATAGGTGGATTATCTGTTTTCGACAGAAAACGCTCTGTTCTTAACAACAAAACACTCGATATTATGTTCGAGGAGCAGAAAAAGAACTTTAGTTCAAGTTACAGACTTGCATAATGATAAAAAATTAACTAACGGGGGTGCAGTATGCAGAACGTTGTGTATGCAATAAACGGACCGGTTGTAAAAATTAAAGATACAAAGGACTTTTCAATGCTTGAAATGGTCTATGTAGGTGAAAAAAAGCTTATTGGTGAGGTAATCGGAATTACAGAAGATTTTACCACTATTCAGGTTTATGAGACGACAACAGGACTAAAAGTAGGAGAACCTGTATATCCGACAGGTGCGCCGATGTGTGCAATACTTGGTCCTGGGATTATATCGAATATATTTGACGGAATTGAGAGACCACTTCTCCGAATCGAAGAAGTGTCCGGAGGTGCTTTTATTTCAGAAGGTGCAAATGTTGAATCTCTTGATACGGAAAAAGAGTATGAAACGAAGTTATGTGTTTCAGTAGGAGATCATCTTACCGGCGGACAGATTTATGCTGAATGTCAGGAAACACCGGTAATAACACATCGTTGTATGCTTTCGCCATTACTTGAAGGTGATGTAGTATCTGTAAAGGAAAACGGAAATTACAGAATTAATGATACAGTCTGCATTATTCGTGACAGGAAAGGTAATGAGATTCCGCTTACTCTGTGCCAGAAATGGCCAATCAGACAGCCTCGACCTGTTGCCGAAAGAAAACTTATTCAGAAACCTCTTATAACAGGTCAGAGAGTAATAGATACAATTCTTCCTATTGCAAAAGGCGGGACAGCTGCTATTCCAGGTGGATTCGGTACAGGAAAAACAATGACTCAGCATCAGCTTGCAAAATGGTGTGACGCTGATATTATTGTATATATCGGATGTGGTGAACGTGGAAATGAGATGACACAGGTGCTTGAGGAGTTTTCAGAACTTATAGATCCAAAAACCAACCGTCCTCTTACTGACAGAACCGTACTTATAGCCAATACTTCAAATATGCCTGTTGCGGCCAGAGAAGCTTCCATATATACAGGTATTACACTCGCAGAGTATTATCGCGACATGGGATATCATATTGCTATAATGGCCGATTCAACTTCAAGATGGGCTGAAGCTCTCAGAGAAATATCAGGACGACTTGAAGAAATGCCTGCTGAAGAAGGTTTTCCGGCTTATCTTCCTTCACGTCTTTCTGAATTCTATGAACGTGCCGGATATATGGAAACGCTTTCGGGCAGGGAAGGTTCCGTTACAATCATAGGTGCAGTATCTCCTCAGGGTTCGGATTTTTCTGAACCGGTTACTCAAAACACCAAGAGATTTGTGCGATGTTTCTGGACTCTTGACAAATCGCTTGCCTACGCAAGACATTATCCTGCAATTAACTGGACAACAAGTTACAGTGAATATATAGATGATCTTGCGGATTTCTATATTACAAATGCAGGACCTGATTTTATGACATGTCGTCAGGAGATTTCCAATATTCTCGTAGAAGAAAACAAACTTATGGAAATCGTCAAACTTATTGGTTCTGACGTGCTTCCTGATGACCAGAAACTTATAATAGAAATAGCCAGAGTTGTACGCGTCGGATTTCTTCAGCAGAATGCATACCATAAGGATGATACATTTGTTCCGCTTACCAAACAACTCCTAATGATGAAGACAATACTTCATCTTTATTCAGAGTCAAAGAAGGTTATTGCATCAGGAAAGCCTGTTAATCTTATTGTAAAGTCAGGGATAATGGACAAAGTTATCAAGATGAAGTATGATATTCCAAATGATAAACCTGAACTTTTTGATAATTATTTCAATGAAATTACTGAGGTTTTAAATAATCTTTCAGAAGATGATTGGAGGACTGAAGAATGAGTATACAGTATATAGGACTTAATCAGGTTTCAGGACCTCTTATAGCACTTGAAAATGTTAGCGGAATAGGTTATGAAGAAGTTGCTTCAATCAGACTGGAAGACGGTACTGAAAGAATCGGCAGAGTTGTAGAGATATCCGGAGACAAGGTAATTCTTCAGGTTTTTGAAGGAACAAAAGGGCTTTCACTGAAAAATACCAAAACTTCATTTACGGGAAAGCCGCTTGAGATTCCTCTTTCCAAAGACATTTTGGGACGTGTTTTCAACGGTGCTGGTAAACCTATAGATAACCTTGGATATATTTATCCGGAAAAATTCGCTGATATAAACGGAAAACCTCTTAACCCTGTTTCGAGGACATACCCTAGAAACTATATCAGAACCGGAATCTCATCAATAGACTGTCTTATGACTCTTATCAGAGGACAGAAACTTCCTATCTTTTCCGGTTCAGGACTTTCACACAATAAACTTGCAGTACAGCTTGTAAGACAGGCTCAGATTGCGGATGACAGCGGACAGGAATTTGCAGTTGTATTCGGAGCAATGGGTGTAAAGCACGATGTTGCCGATTACTTCAGAAAAAGTTTCGAGGAAAGCGGAGTTCTTCAAAACGTTGTTATGTACATGAATCTCGCAAATGACCCTATTATAGAAAGAATTCTTACGCCGAGATGTGCACTTACAGCTGCAGAATATCTTGCATATGAAAAAAATATGCATATTCTTGTAATTCTTACTGATATGACCTCATATGCAGAAGCACTGCGTGAATTCAGTTCATCCAAAGGGGAGATTCCAGGAAGAAAAGGATATCCGGGATATCTTTATTCTGACCTTGCGTCACTCTACGAAAGGGCAGGTATAGTAAAAGGATCAGAAGGGAGCGTAACACAGATCCCAATTCTCACTATGCCTAATGACGATATTACGCATCCGGTGCCTGACCTTACAGGGTATATTACAGAAGGACAGATTGTGTTTGACAGAAATCTTGATCAGACCGGCATTTATCCGGCAATCTCTGTTCTTCCTTCACTTTCACGTCTTATGAAGGATGGTATAGGTGAAGGATACACAAGGGCAGATCATTCAGCAGTTGCCAATCAGCTTTTTGCCTGTTATGCAAAAGTTCAGGAGGCAAGATCCCTTGCAGCTGTTATCGGCGAAGAAGAACTTTCCGAAACAGACAGACAGTATATGGAATTTGGCATTAAATTTGAAGAACATTTCATTAATCAGGGCTTTGATGAGAACAGAACAATAGAACAGACGCTTGATCTTGGCTGGTCTCTTCTTTCTCTTCTTCCAAAGTCTGAACTTGACAGAATAGATGAAAAGCTTCTGGCGGAAAAATATGATCCGGATGCAATAAAAAGGTTTCTTTGATTAAGGAGTTGATTTTGTGACTGAACAGATTTTTCCTACCAAAGGTAATCTCATAAAGGCAAAAAAGGATCTTGCTCTGTCTAAACTCGGATACGAGCTTATGGACAGAAAAAGAAATATCCTTATCAGAGAACTTATGCAGCTTGTTGATTCAGCCAATGAAATTAGATTTGATATAGAACAAACCTATGCGGATGCATATAAAGTGCTTCAGGAGGCAAATGTTAAACTGGGATTGATCGAGACATTTGCAAAAGCTGTTCCTGTTGAAAATTCGCTTAATGTTACTTACAGAAGTGTAATGGGTGTTGAGATTCCTGTAGTGGAAATCCAGCCGGTATCATATATTGCTCCGTTTGGATTTTATGATACTGATTCATGTCTTGATGAGGCATATATACTTTTTACAAAAGTAAAAATAATGACAGCTAAACTTGCTGAAGTAGAAAACGGTATTTTCAGGCTTGCTGCTGCGATAAAGAAAACTCAGAAACGTGCGAACGCTCTGAAAAATATACTTATTCCGAAGTTTATCGGAATCTCAAAATATATCAGCGACAGTCTTGAAGAAAAGGAACGAGAAGAATTTTCAAGACTTAAGGTGATCAAGACACAGAAATCAAAAAAAAACGGAGAATAATTGATGTTAATTTCAGCGGAAAATATCTCAAAAAATTATGGAATGAAACAGTTGCTTGATAGTGTTTCACTATATCTGAACGAAGGTGACAGGATAGGAATTATCGGCATTAATGGTACCGGTAAGAGTACTTTACTTAAAATACTTGCTGGCGTCACACATCCTGATAGTGGTAATATTTCATCCAAACCTGATCTGCAGATTTCATATCTTCCGCAGGATCCTGTTATGAATGAAGAATATACTGTTCTCGAACAGGTTCTTTCAGATATGCCTTCGGAATACAGAGAAGTGAGTGAATATGAAGCCAAAAGCATGCTTGGAAAACTTGGAATAAATGATTATTCTGCTAAAGTAGGCACGCTTTCAGGTGGTCAGCGCAAGAGAGCTGCTCTTGCATCTGCACTTATTCATCCGGCAGATGTACTTATTCTTGACGAGCCGACAAACCATCTTGACAGTGAGATGGTTACATGGCTTGAAAACAGACTTAACAAATTTACCGGTGGTATTGTTATGATTACTCATGACAGATATTTTCTGGAAAGAGTAGTTACGAAGATAACAGAACTTTCGCGTGGAAAACTATATACATATGAAGCTAATTTCTCAAGATACCTTGAACTTAAGGCACAGAGAGAAGAAATGGCAGAGGCAAGTGAGAGAAAAAGACAGTCGGTGCTAAGGCGTGAATATCAGTGGATTATGCGTGCTGCACGTGCGAGAGGTACCAAGAGTAAAGACAGAATAGAAAGATATTATGATTTGAAATCCCGGTCCGCACCGGAGTACGATGATACTGTAAAAATCTCAGCTCTTTCAAGCAGGCTTGGAAAAAAGACTATTGATTTAAAAAATATCAGCAAGAGCTATAGTGGAAAAAAGGTTGTTGATGGTTTCTCGTATATAATTTTAAGGAATGACAGAATAGGTATAATCGGTCACAACGGCGCCGGAAAATCTACTCTTCTGAATATGATAGCCGGAAGACTTCAGCCAGACAGCGGTGAAGTTGAAACAGGTGAAACAGTCAGTATAGGGTATTTTACACAAACATCAGCGGAACTTGATGAAAATCAGAAAGTATTTGATTTTATACATGACATTTCTGACTCTGTAAAGACATCTGAAGGTACATTTTCAGCTTCTCAGATGCTTGAACGTTTCCTGTTTTATCCGGATCTTCAGCAGAGTCTTATAGGCAGATTAAGCGGCGGGGAAAAGAGAAGACTTTATCTGTTAAGTATTCTTATGGAAGCTCCGAATATTCTGCTTCTTGATGAACCTACCAATGACCTTGATATAGAAACACTCAGAATACTTGAGGATTATATAGATGAATTTCCGGGTGCTGTAGTTTCTGTTTCACACGACAGATATTACCTTGATAAAATTGCACGTTCAATTTTCGAGGTGGGCGATGATGGTAAAATAACATGCTATACCGGTAATTACAGTGATTATTATGAAAAAGTTAAGGACAGAAAAAAAGAAGAAAAGTCAGTAGTAAAAACAGCAGCATTTGAATCTGTAGAGCCGGCAAAAAGAACCCATGCACTTAAATTTTCATTTAAAGAACAGCGCGAATATGAGACAATAGACAGTGATATTGAAAAACTGGAAAATATGATTGCAGAATGTGAATCAGAGATTGCCAGTCAGACAAGTGATTATGTTAAGCTTCAGGAACTCATGGATAAAAAATCACAGCTTAGTGAAGAACTTGACCAAAAAACAGAGAGATGGATATATCTGAATGATCTTGCAGACAGGATTGAGGCTGAAAAAAACAGATAAAGGATAATTAAATAAATCACGAATAATAATCCATATACAGCAGATAATAATTTTATAAAAATATTGGAGTGCTGTTTATGGATTATTTCAAGATAATACTTTCTTCTGTTTTTTCGATTGCTTTTCTTTTTTTTATTACGAAAATAATAGGAAACAGACAGATGTCTCAGTTTAGTATGTTCGATTATATCAATGGTATAACTGTTGGCTCGATTGCGGCAGAAGCAGCAACTAATCTGGACAAGAATCCTTTGTTCCCGTTTATTGCAATGGCTGTATATGCAACAGCAGGAATTGTTTTACCGTACATTTCAAACAAAAATCTGAAAGCCAGGTATTTTCTGGAAGGAAGACCGTGTGTATTATTTGATCATGAAAAGTTTTATACTGAGAACATGAAAAGACAGAGGATAGATGTTGATGAAATTCTTTCTGAGTGCAGATATCAGGGATATTTTGATATAAAAGATATAGATACTATTTTGCTTGAACATAACGGTAAGATAAGTGTCCTCCCAAAATCTGAAAAGAGAAATGCTATTCCTTCAGATTTTAACATAAAACCTGAAAAGGATTGTATGGCTCAGGTTGTTATTTATGAGGGTATTGTACTGAATGAAAATCTGAAACACACAGGGAACAATGATGTATGGCTTAATAATCAGCTTGCAGATCAGAAAACAGATCTTAAGGATGTATTTATAGGAATGTGTGACGGAAATAATAAACTGAATATCTACAGGGAAAACAGAAGGAATATAATGTAAATGTTTGTCAGCGGCCGGTCGAATCAGTATCAGCCGCTTTATTAATCTGAATGACTGGAGTGATTTGATTTGGAGGGTATAATTAAGGCAGATGCGTTGATTATCGGAGGGGGTGCGTCAGGTATTTCTGCCGCACTTGAAATAAAACGGATATGTCCGGACTCAGAAGTAGTGATTGCCGAGAGACTTGACAGAACAGGAAAAAAAATTCTTTCAACAGGTAATGGAAGATGTAATCTAAGTAACAAAAATATTTCAAATGACAATTACCATGGAACGGTTCAGAATATTATGGAAATAATACATAACACTCAGTCTTCTGAGGACTTTTTTATGTCTCTTGGTGTTCCGTGCGTCTCTGATGATGAGGGAAGAATCTATCCGTACAGTAAGAGTGCAGCTTCTGTTCTGACTTCACTAAGGATAAAGTTAAAGTCAGAAAACATTAAAGAAATATGCGGATTTAATGCTGTAAATATTGAAAAGAACCAAAACGGGTATATAGTAACATCAGAAGACGGCAGAGAAATATACTGCAGAAAAATAATAGCTGCATGCGGGGGATACGCTTCTCCGTCTAACGGCACAGATGGAAGGGCATTGAAAATGTTCAGGGACATGGGCTATCACACCAGTAAAATATGTCCTGCGGTTGCACCTTTGAAAGTAAGTCCCGAGCAGGTAAAAGGTCTGAAAGGTGTAAGGGTTTACGGTTGTGTTTCTGCAGTCTCAGAAGGAAAAGTTCTGAAAAAGGAAACGGGTGAAATACAGTTTACAGAAAATACAGTTTCAGGGATATGTGTTTTTAATCTTGCTTGTTTGTTTTCCCGGTATGAAGGGAAGCTGGATCTTAAGGTTGATTTAATGCCCGACATGAGTAAAAATGACACAATGAAACTACTGCATGAAATAAAAAAAGCCAGAAATACATGTACACTTGAAGAGTATCTTAATGGTTTGTTTGTGAAAAATCTGGCCGTATATATAGTTAAAAGAAGCGTTCGTCGTCCGCTTACAGATATAGTAACTAAACTTTCGGAAGACGAATTGTCTGTTATTGCTTCATGTATAAAGTCACTTGAGTTTAAAGTTACAGGATGTTCTTCATGGCAGAATGCACAGGTGACATCAGGTGGAATAAGCGGATTAGCCGTTGACAGATTTCTCATGTCCAAAAAAGATGATGGAATATATTTTGCCGGAGAAATACTTGATGTTGACGGAGACTGCGGAGGCTACAATCTTGAATGGGCATGGTCATCCGGCAAATGGGCGGGGAAACACTGCGCAGAAACAATAAAAAAATCAAAGAGGTAATGTATGGAGAATGAAAAAAGAGAAAAATTCGGATCCAGACTGGGATTCATTCTTGTATCCGCAGGATGTGCGGTTGGACTGGGTAATGTATGGAAGTTTCCGTATATATGCGGAATGAACGGAGGAGCAGCTTTTATACTTGTATATCTGGGATTTCTTCTGCTCCTTGGTCTTCCGATTCTGATAAGTGAGTTTGCAATAGGACGTGGGAGTGGAAAGAGTGTCGGAAGTGCGCTTGAACTACTTTCTCCTGAAGGAACAAAATGGCATCATTTCAAATGGTTTGCTTATGCCGGGAATTACCTGCTTATGATGTTTTATACTATGGTTGCCGGATGGATGATGAATTATGTGAAAATAATGGTGTCAGGAAAACTAACAGGACAATCCCTGGAAAGTATAGAAGGCGAATTCGAAAGTATGCTTGCGTCTCCGGGAGTCATGATGTTCTGGACATGTGTAACTATTTTTCTTTGTATTGGGGTTTGTGCTCTTGGTTTGAAAAATGGTGTTGAGAAAATTACAAAAATCATGATGATTCTGTTAATGATTCTTATGGTTATAATGGCAATCAATTCGCTATTCCTGAAAAACAGTTCTGAAGGAGTAAAATTCTATCTTGTCCCTGATTTTAAACGGATGGGAGAACAGGGAATAGGTAATGTCATGTTTGCTGCTATGACTCATGCTTTTTTCACTATAAGTGTTGGTATGGGTTCAATGGAGATATTCGGAAGTTATCTTTCAAAGGAAAGAAAACTTACCGGAGAGGCAATAAATGTTGTAACACTTGATACTTTGATTGCACTTACAGCGGGCATAATAATTATTCCGGCATGTTTTGCATATAATGTAAGTCCGGACGCTGGTCCTTCACTGCTTTTCATTACTCTTCCAAATGTTTTTAACCATATGCCTGCTGGTCAGATCTGGGGAATAATGTTCTTTGTTTTCATGTCATTTGCAGCCCTTTCTACTGTAATAGCTGTTTTTGAAAATATAATAGCAATGAGCATGGATATATTTGACTGGAACCGAAAAAAATCCCTTATTGTTAATCTTATTGGAATAACGGTTCTGTCAGCCCCTGCAGTACTTGGATACAATATTTTATCGGATATAAAACCTATCGGTGAAGGGTCAACTATAATGGACCTTGAAGATTTTATCGTGTCTTATAATATACTTCCTCTGGGAAGCCTTCTGTACATTCTGTTCTGTACAAGTGAAAACGGCTGGGGATTTGAGAATTTCTTAAAAGAGACGGATACAGGTACAGGTGTGAGTTTTCCGAGAATAATAAAAAATTACATGAAATATGTCCTTCCTGCTGTCATTCTGGTAATTTATTTTAAGGGATACTATGATATGTTTTCTCCGTGCGGTACAGCAACACTTACTGTATGGATGATGTTTGCTTTAATTCTGGCGTCATTTATTATATGGCTTGCAGTCGGAAAACCACGAAAAAACAAAGGTTGATACTTGACAATATGGCAAAATTATGATATCATATATCTATTATTGTGAATTTTTTTTGTAAAAATATCAAAGTACAAATAGGGGGAAAATCAAAGTATGGATCAGTTTAATGGTTTCATACACACAGATGGCAGGTTTCTCAAAGATGAGTCCGGAAAGAAAGTCCTTATAAAAGGAATGGCATTTGGAAACAATGTCTGGGAAAATCCTTCAGAACCACCCGTTAATCAGCACCATACCCGGGAAAGCTATGCGGAACTCGCGGTTATGGGATTTAATTCAGTTCGCTTTTATCTGAATTACGGGCTTTTTGAAGATGATAATAATCCGTATGTGTACAAAGAGTCCGGATTTGAATGGATAGATAAAAATATTTCGTGGGCTCGGGAAAACGGTATGCGACTGGTTCTTAACATGCATTATCCTCAGGGGGGTTATCAGTCACAGGGAGCCGGACATAAATTATGGGAAGATAAAGAAAATCAAAACCGGCTTGTTGCACTATGGAGAGAGATATCCCGAAGATACAAGGATGAAATTGGTATTATTGGATATGGAATTCTCAATGAACCTGTTGTTCCGGCTTCGGATGCTGATCTTGGAACTGATAAATGGGCAGCGCTTATGGAAACAATGATTGAAGCTGTCAGAGAATCAGATAAAAATCATATTATTTTCCTTGAAAATATACTTGCCTTTCAGGATGAAGCCTCATATGAGATGGACTGGAATACAAAAAATGATAAGCATAATTTTGCTGTCTCATCAACAAGAGAAAATATCGTTTATGAATTTCACTTTTATTCACCGTTTACATTCACTCATCAGGGACTTAGCTGGACTAATGCCAGTGAGTTTAACAAGATTTATCCTAATGAGGAAGACGTATTTGCAACAGGTGTGAGCTGGCATGGAGGTGCGTTTAACGGAGAACAGTGTGATATAGACAACCCTGAATGGCAGTACAGGGAAAGCGAACCTGTAACTGTTACAGATGATAATCAGATAATAAACTATGTTTTTCAGGCATGTGACATAGGCGAAGACGGAGCCGCTTATATCGATGACATAAAACTTAAAGAATTTGATTCTGATGGAAAAGAAACGAGAACCATATATGCAACTAACTTTGATGACGATATGTGTTCAATGTATTTTTGGGCAAGCAATAATATTGGTTCAGGTGAGTATGTAAGTACAAAGGGAAGAAAAAAAGGCGGCAGTTATCTTGTAAAAGGAACGACAGATGATGCCAGCGGAAGTATTGGATTTTTCAGACCTGTAAAAGGCTGCAGTTATAAGGCCAGCGGATATTTCAGAGTGTGCAGCTCAAATGAATCAGCTACTATACGTCCGAGAGTTGATATATATAAGGCAGAATCAATCTCTTTCCTTAACAAGGATTTTCTCAGAAAAAATATTAAATCATATGTTGATTTTTCTGAAAAATATAATGTGCCTGTTTACTGCGGAGAATTCGGTACAGGTTCTCTAAGTTTCAGGGATGATAAAGGCGGGGACAAATGGGTTGAAGATGTTATAGATTTATTTAATGAATACATAATCAGTTATAATTATCATACTTATCATGAAGAATCTTTTGGACTATATTTAAACAGCACATTTGAACTTCCGGATAATAGAAATGAACTTCTTTATGATGTTCTTTGCAGAAAAGTTTCAAAATAAACACACATAGTTTTGTATTCAATATCCTGAAATCACCTTGATAGTATCAGTTGCATTGGGTTTATGGTTACCGTTATTGATTAAGGTGATTTCAGGATTTTTTAATAATATATATTGAAAAAACAAAGAAAATATGATATAATTAATGATGTATTAATTTTTTTGCGATTATGTATTAATCGCTCTGGAGGACAGTATATGAAAATTTCTTTTTCAACTATTGCATGTTCCGGCTTTAGCTGGTCAGATGTATATTCCATGGCAAAGGATCTCGGTTTTGATGGTATTGAACTGAGATGCGATGCTCCAAGTGCAGAAACTATCTTCTCAAGACAGTTTTCTGAAAAGAATATTAGCAAAACAGTAGCAAAACTTCGTAAAACAAGTCTGGAGATACCTTGTATTTCTACAGGTTGCTGCCTTAAAGATAAGGAATCTGAAGCTGATAATAAAAAGGAGATTACCGGATTTATTGATCTTGCTGCAAAACTCTGTACACCGTTTGTAAGAATACTTGCAGACAGAAAAGCTTCACCTGCAGATGATATTGATGATGACTATATAGTGAGCGTTCTTTCCGAACTCGCAGTAACGGCTGCTGAAAAGTGTGTTACACTTCTTGTTGAAACAAACGGAGTGTACGCAGACACAGCACGTCTCAGAAAACTTCTTGATAAAGTAAATTCACCTTATGTAGCTGCACTTTGGGATATTCATCATCCATACCGTTATTTTAATGAGATTCCGGAACAGACAGTCAGAAATTTAGGTTCATATATAAAATATCTCCATGTAAAAGACAGTATCAGGACCGAACATGGTATTGAATTCTGTCTTATGGGTGAGGGTGATATGCCACTTGATGACATCCTTAAGGAACTTACAGCAATTCAGTTTGACGGATATATTTCTTTTGAATGGAGTCCGAAGTGGAGTTCACACAATATTTTCGAAATAGGAGTAATTTTCCCTCATTTTGTTGACTATTCAAAGCGTTTCAGAGAATTAACATTCAAAAAACTTCCTAGCAACAAGTCAAATACCGGAAAGTATCTCTGGGAGAAAAATCACCTTATTCCTGAAACATTTCCTGATGTTCTTGACAGAGTTTGTGAAGAATTTCCGGATCAGTATGCATTCAGATATACAGAACTTGACTATACAAGAACATATCCGCAGTTCCGTGATGATGTTGATACATTCGCAAGATCACTTATTGCTATGGGAGTAAAGCGTGGCGATCATGTTGCGATATGGGCAACAAACGTTCCTCAGTGGTATATCACATTCTGGGCTGCAACAAAAATAGGTGCGGTTCTTGTTACCGTGAACACAGCATATAAGACATATGAAGCAGAATATCTTCTCAAACAGTCAGATACACATACTCTCGTAATGATAGAAGGTTACAAGGATTCAAGTTACACAGATATTATCAGTGAACTTTGTCCTGAACTTAAGCAGTGTGAACCTGGTAAGCTTGCTTCTAATAAGCTGCCATGTCTTAAGAGCATTGTAACTGTAGGTGCAAAGCTTGACGGATGCTATACATGGGAAGAGGCAGTTGCACTTGCTGATTCAGTACCGCTTGAGGAAGTTGACAAGCGCAGAAGAGAAATTGACAAGGATGATGTATGTAATATGCAGTATACATCAGGGACAACAGGTTTCCCTAAAGGCGTTATGCTTACACACTACAACGTAGTAAACAACGGTAAGGCAATTGGTGACTGTATGGATCTTTCAACAGCGGACCGAATGATGATACAGGTTCCTATGTTCCATTGTTTCGGAATGGTGCTTGCTATGACAGCCTGCGTGACACATGGTTCGACGATGTCACCTATTACAGCATTCTCACCAAGAAAATCTCTCCATTGCATTAATACTGAAAAGATCACAGCTTTCCATGGTGTTCCTACAATGTTTATCGCTCTCCTTAGTCATCCTGATTTTGAGAAAACAGATTTCTCATATATGAGAACAGGTATCATGGCAGGAAGTCCTTGCCCTGTTAAAGTTATGCAGGACGTTATTGATAAGATGAACATGACAGATATCTGTATAACATACGGACAGACTGAAGCTAGTCCTGGATGTACAATGAGTAAAACAGATGACTCTATCGAACTTAGAGTAAATACAGTTGGACGTGCTATATTTGGCGTAGAATGTAAGATTGTTGATCCTGAAACAAATGAAGAACTTCCGGATAATACAGACGGCGAATTTGTAGCAAGAGGCTATAATATCATGAAGGGATATTATAAGATGCCTGAAGCTACTGCTGCTGCAATTGATGAAGACGGATGGTTACACACAGGTGACCTTGCAAGAAGAACACCTGACGGATATTACAAGATTACCGGACGAATTAAGGATATGATTATTCGCGGCGGCGAAAACATTTATCCAAAGGAAATTGAAGACTTTATATATACTCATCCAAAGGTAAGCGATGTTCAGGTAATCGGTGTACCTGACAGACAGTACGGCGAGGAAATCATGGCATGTATAATCCTTAAGGAAGGCGAACAGAGTGATGAAGATGAAATCAAAGATTATGTAAGAAACAATATGGCTAAGCATAAAGTTCCTAGATACGTTGATTTCGTTGATTCATTCCCGATGAATGCTGCAGGAAAGATTCTTAAGTACAAAATGCGTGAAAATGCAGTCGAAAAACTTAAGTTACAGGCAGATAACAGTATAGAAACAGCATAAAATAAAAAAATCTCCGGAATTTCCGGAGATTTTTTAAAATCATTCAATGATTATTGCTTGTTTTTCAAGTGTGTCATATATGTATTCGAATCTTTCAGCATTGTATTTCATCATTCCTTTTAACGGATCAGCTACAGTTACGGTATTTTCGTTTTTATCGTATCCGCATAGTACCATGCAGTGTTCGTTGTCATACCAGTATATTTCTCTCCCGTCATCGGATTTTATAATGAATCGTTTGTTAACATTCATGAGGTCCATACTTGCCCACACTATAACAGGTTTTCCATCATCTATGTAATTATATAATTCGGAAAAATCTGTTCCAGTCATATTCCACGCTGTGTGTTCCATATTTTTTTCATTAAGGTAATTCTGAGCAGCTTTTACTATTACCGGAGCAAAGCAACCGAACCCCTGATCCCAGGTAGGATCTCCCATGAAGGCGACGTCGAAGGGCACTTTTCCGGAATAATCTTTTTCCAGATATTTTGAGGCAAGTTCTGTTTTAGTTATGTCATATCCGTAGTAATTCAGAACAATAGCAAGAGAAGTTATCTCACAGCCGGTTGGAAGTTCCGGATTCTGTAAAATGCATTGTACATCAAGAAGATTTGAAGTCAGATTATTCTGATTAATACTGGTTTCGTATAAATTTTCGTTATTATTTGATTTATTGAATTCTTCCTGATATTCTGTAGGAATGATTTGTTCAGGTCCCTGAGACTCGAGAAGGTTCTCATCTTTACCTGAACCGCATGAAGTCAATATAAACATAACTGTCGCTACAAGTGTAATACAGGTTTTTTTCAAAAAAAATAACTCCTTTTTTACATATAATCTATAAACACATAATTATATTATAATAAAAATATTAATTTTGTCAATAGATATATACCGATATTTTGTAGTAAAATATACTAAGGTGCTGTTTTTAGATGAAAAATCTTAAAAATGCACAAATAAAATACAATCGTTCAGGGGATGAATTATTAATTGCAGAGTACTGTTCTTAAGAGAGTTGCGGCAATTCATGACATTTCATGTCTGGGAAAATGTTCCCTTACAGTTGCGCTTCCAATCATTTCAGCGGCAGGCGTTGAAGTCAGTGTTATTCCTACAGCCGTTCTCTCCACACCTACCGGAGGATTTGAAAATTTCACATATAGAGATTTAACAGAGGATATGCTCCCTGTTGCAGAACACTGGACAACAACTGGTGCAGATTTTGATGCATTCTATACAGGTTTTTTAGGTTCGGCAGAGCAGACAGAGATTGTCTCCCATATATTTGATAAATTAAAAAAAGATAATACTCTTATTATTGTTGATCCTGTTATAGGTGATAACGGGAAACTTTATTCAGTATTTGATGAGCAGTTCCCTTTTGAGATGAAAAAATTATGTTCGAAAGCAGATATAATTGTTCCAAATATAACTGAAGCTTTTTTTATGCTTGGAGAAGAATACAGAGAAGGCCCTTATACAGAAGAGTTTATTGATAATATTCTTGTAAGACTTTCAAAGATAGGTCCTTCCAAAGTTGTTCTGACCGGAGTTTATACGGACAATGAAAAAATTGGAGCTGCAAGTTATGATGCCGTAACCGGGAAGACAGACTTGATACTTAATGATCGCGTTGAAGGTTTTTTTCATGGAACCGGAGATGTATTTGCAAGTGTACTTACAGCAGGAATTATGAACGGTTTGACAGTTTCTCAGGCGGCTCGGGTAGCGGCTGATTTTACTGTTGCGGGGATAAAGCGTACAAAAAATGCTCGTACGGATCAGAGACTAGGAATAAACTTTGAATTTGGTTTGTGCCGGCTTTATGATGATATCATCAGAGAAAAAAATAAAAATACAGGTGAGATATGATGAAAAAAAATATCAAATGTGCAGTGGCTTTTATGACTTTATTGCTGCTTTTTCCAAATTATTCTTTGCATTCTGATGCACTGGAAGTAACTGAATATTACTCTGCTTCAGATGTTGTTAAGCTGA
>JAEDJV010000246.1 GCA_016296165.1 Oscillospiraceae bacterium
TCTATGAATATAGCGAAGAAGAGCACATACGGATGGAAAGAGAGGACGCTTTTGAGGATGGGAGGAAATCCGGGATAGAGCAGGAGAAGATTAATACAGAGCGGGAAAAAGAGCGAGCTGACACTGAAAAAGAGCGAGCTGACACCGAAAAAGAGCGAGCTGATACTGAGAAAGAGCGAGCTGATACCGAAAAAGAGCGAGCTGATATAGAAAAACAGCGTGCCGATAAGGCGTTAAATAAATTGAAAGATATGGAATCTGAAATACAAAAACTGAGGGAAAAAATAGAGAAGTACGAAGGGGAAAGTGATGACGAGCCCCCAATCGCTGAATAATAATTGGTGAAAAAGTAACGCTTAGACAGCTGGTCGGGCGTTATTTTTTATTTTGCATAAAATGTTATGATAATTTAGAAATTTTATATAAACGAACTGTAAAATTGAGTTTATGCTCCCTGAACTAAATCTCTTTATATAAAAAGGCGATGATATGACGATACTTACGCCAGACCATCGCTTTTTTGTTTGCTATCTTAATTACTTATTTTCTGGTTCTTCATCCTGTGCGGCAGATGCCTCCTTAGTAGGCTGTACAACCACTACAGGAGTGTTGGTATCAGCAGCTATTTTGCCGCCAAGAGCACCCATGATGAGACTCTTGATGTCAATTCCCATACCAGCGCTGATGCCTTCAGTTACCTGAGTAGTACCGTTGACAATGTCAGAGAGCAGTTTCGCACTATTGCCTTCACCGTACATTGTAATCTTGTCAACCTTGCTGAGAGGTTCGGCAACATTTTTGGCAATCTCAGGAAGGGCAGCCATAATCATTTCAATCACAGCGGCTTCGCCATATTTTTCATGGCTTCCGCCTTCTTGTCAATACCTTCTGCTTCAGCCAGAGCTTTCAATCTGATTGCTTCAGCTTCCGCTTCACCAACGGCACGGATACCTTCGGCTTCATGCTGACGTTCAATCATTTTGGCCTCGGCTTCCTTAGACTATGCGGATAAGATTGATAAACAGGCGAAACGTATTACCTGGCTGATCCGTAACCTGTTAACGCTGGCGCAGCTGCAGGCAGATGTATTGGAATTGAAGAAGGAGCCCGTTCCTGTGAAAGATATCTTACGTGATATACAGGATTCTCTGGAGATTATGGCAGAACTCAAAGGAGTGCAATTGATTTGCCAATCCGATGCCGTCATATGTATTTCCTGTGATAAACACTGGATGATGGAAGCATTGTTAAACATTGCAAAAAATAGTGTGGAGCATACAAATGAAGGTGGTACTGTAAAAGTACAGGTTGTTCAGGATACTATTGCCACCTATATTCACGTTGTGGATGATGGAGAAGGAATAGACAGTGAACATCTGCCATATATTTTTGAAAGATTTTACAAAGCAGACAATGCATCTGCAAATAGTGTAGGAATCGGACTTGCAATGGCGAAACAAATTATATTAAAGCAAAATGGAACCATTACAGCTGCAAGTAAAAAAGGTGTGGGGACAGATTTCTACATCAAATTATTTCGGACAGATACGGTGTAAAAGGGATGTTTGTATTATTCTGTCTGGTGATTCTTTATTTACATTTTTTTACAGGAGGAAACTAAAATGGCATTAACAAACATTGTAGGATGGAACGAAGACGAGAACAAGCAGACAAGTGCAGCATATGGGACAGCATGTGGAGCATCTGAAAAGCCGGCGGCATGAGGCTCATTGAGTTCAGGGAGCCGAAAACTTTGTCTGAGGAACGAACAAGGGCAGAAATTGACAGGTGGATGATCGATATCAGGAACCGCATCAATTGATGCCCCTCGATTTTTTCATTACCTAATAAAAAAATAGCAAGGCTAAAAAGTGCTAATCTTCGTAATGATATTTACAAGAGTATATAATCAGGTTATGGTTACTATCCATATTATAAACCAACCTGTGGTCATCAGTAATGCGTCTGCTACATGCCTTACGGTGTTTTAAAGGTTCAGGCTTGCCAATGCCATTTAATAGCCCATTGCGGTCAATATCTTTGATAAGTTCATTGATACGCTTAACTATTTTTTTATCTTCCCTCTGCCAATCGGTATATTGTTTCCATGCAGTAGGAGTAAATACTATATTCATTCATTTATTTGCATTCCTCCAGTTCTGCAATGGTTTTTGTGATAAAACCACCTGCTTCAGCTTCTGCCATAGATTTATCAAGCATAGCAAGATAATCAGCATTTCTCTTGGCTTTCATCATTTCATTGTATTCATGTTCGGAAATCATAACAATATTTTCATTTTTGGGTCTTGATATAATCAATGTCTCGCC
>JAEDJV010000076.1 GCA_016296165.1 Oscillospiraceae bacterium
CCGTTGGTGCTGCATTTTTTATTTATGGGAAAAATAGGCCGTGAATAGTAACAAGCGTCTTTTTAAATATTCTCCATGTGTTACAAACAACTTGACTATTTCGGTATGGCGATGTATACTATAAGAAAAGGGGGCGATTTTATGGATCTTGCCGGGATCATCAAAGAAAAAAATATAACACAATATCGACTTGCAATTCAAAGCGGAATTCCGCATGCAACATTGAGTGATATTTTAAACGGAAAGACAAAAATAGAAAAATGTTCAGGTGAAACACTGTATAAACTTTCTTCAGCTCTTGGTGTTACTATAGAGGATCTGATTGCAGAAAGTATTGAGAAAACAGCAATAGAGCGTTCCTGGGAACATGGACTTCCTGAATATTTGCAGCATGATCTGGATGCTTACAAGCAGGGAATAAAGGAAAAATCATCACTTTTGGACTGCCTCTGGGGAGAATTATATGGCAGTATTAATATCGCTGAAATTAACGAAGGATGTATAACTCATGAACATGCTCAGTATCTTCGTGATAAATATCTGTGAGGTAATGAAAAATGGATTTCACTAACTGTAGGAGAATAATCACAAAAGCTTATAGTGGTGCCAACGGAAAAAAGATAGCTATTGAAATTGAGAAGAAACAGTATATGATAAAATTTCCTCCTTCGGGAAAGAATAAGCCTACTGAACTTTCCTACACGAATAGTTGTTTTTCAGAACATATAGGCAGTTCTGTCAGAAATTCAAAAGAAATTTTATAAGTATTACATTTCTCAAAGATATGATAAAATATTAAAAAACATATACGAAAAATACATTAAGAAGACAGAAACGACATGATGGTACAATTGCATCATAAATACAAAAACATTACATCGGATAATATTCATGAAATACGCTTCAGATTGGTTTCTGAAGCGTATTTTTATATCTGCCACATGGAATAATGTAACTTTTTACGTCTGTATTTTTTCTTGTCTGTGTCGGCAATACGCGTTACCGGATTCACACCGTTCCAGCTCCCGCGCTTTTCAGAATTGATTTTCCTCTGCTGCTTTTTGCTCATTTTTTCAAACGGAACAAATTTTTCCATCATTCATCACCTGCCTTGAAATTATAGATTGGCTTAATAATATCATCAATATTTACAGTATCCGAAATATTGTCCGTAATAGCTTCGATTGGCTTGTAGGCCATCGGACACTCATCAAGGGTTGCTGAATTTACGGAAGTTGTATAGATACCCTTCATAGTCTTTCTGAATTCTGATACTGTAAAACTCTGTTTTGCGTCTGAACGCGTCATAATTCTCCCGGCACCGTGCGGAGCTGAAAAGTTCCAGTCAGGATTTCCCTTTCCGGTACATAGCAGACTTCCATCACGCATATTAATAGGTATAAGAAGACGTTCACCTTTCTGTGCAGAAACTGCACCCTTCCTTAAGATCATGTTTTCCGTGTCAATATAGTTGTGTATAGTGGAAAACTGTTCTGTAACATGAAGTCCCATGCCCTTTATGATCTCATCCATCATGGCCTTTCTGTTAATAAGGGCGTATTCCTGCACTATCTTCATATCATGGATATACTGACCGAAAAGTTCTCCCTCTGTGTATGCAAGGTGCTTAGGAACATTGGTAGTCTTTGTATTTTCAAGTTTTTTTAGTTCCGTCTGAATCTGCCTGTGCTTTCCTTCAGCCTTGAGTTTTGCCACAAGTGCGTCGGTTTCTTCCTTTGAACATTTGTTAAGACGGCGGTAAGCTTCATTCTGGTAGTACTTAGCCACCTCCAGTCCGAGATGACGGGAACCTGAATGAATAACAATATACACCGACCCGTCAGAACCTTTGTCTGCTTCTATAAAATGATTACCTCCGCCAAGAGTTCCAAGACTATTTTCCGCCCTCAGAAGATTAATGTGTTCAATGCAGTAAAGTGACATAATCTCTGTCTTCTCTATATAGCGATGAGGCTTCTCACGTACCCTGAACCCTGATGGGATCTTAGCATAGATAAGCTTATCAAGCTGTTCGACCTCGATGTGCTTTTCCTTCAGTCTAACCGTTTCCATTCCGCAGCCGATATCCACACCCACCAGATTAGGTACAGCCTTATCCTTTATTGTCATAGTCGTTCCAATCGTACAACCGGCTCCTGCATGCACATCCGGCATGATTCTTACTGAAGCCCCCTCACACATTGGCTGATTCAGCAGATCAATAATCTGGCTGACTGAACTCTCATCTATGATATCTGTATATACTTTTGCTTCAGCGTATTTTCCGTTTAAAATAATCATATAAAATCCTTTCTGTCTGTGCCCGCAAAAAAAAGCGCACCCCCGAACATTCAGGGATGCGCACAAAAATCCTGATAAATCTGAAATATATATCAGTTATCACGTTCTGCAGGCAAACTTCCTGTTCTTATTGTATCGTATTTTTCTGAATTTATACGTCCTGTAAATTTTGCTATGAATGAATACATGAAGTTCACCTTCCTTTCTGATTAATTATGTTGTTGATTATACAACTTCTCAATATATTTGTCAATAGAAATCCGAAAAAAATTTCTGTGCAATAAAATACACCAATATCATATTTACAAAAAAACATCCCACCCAACAGCAATCATGCTGAAACAGTGGGATGTTTTTTTAATTTAACCTGAATTCTTATTCAATTCCGAATTCTGCATACAGTTTCCGTCGATATTCGGCATCTGATGCAGCTTTGAATGCATCGTCTTTTCTTCCGGCCTCTTCAAGCGCCCTGATTAAAGCACTAAGCTTGTTTTCACCTTTAGCCTCACTTTCAGCAATAATCTGTCTGAATCCCTCACTCATTTTTTTCACCTCGTTTTCTTCCGGAACTTCCATATCGACTCCGGTAAATTTATTTATTAACTGAGTTTCAAGCTGATTAAATTTTGCACCGGATTCAGCGAATTTTATCAGCTTATCCTTGTCACCGGCATAATTGATAATCCTGAGAACATTCCCCAGATTTGTATTCATCCGTTCAAAGTCATCCTCACTCATCTGATGAGGATCGATAAGGATGAATTTATAATCCGGTATCATCTCCCTGATGATTTTATTCCTCTGAAACTTCCTCTTTGTCTTGTCAAACATCTCATGAAGAGTAACTGGAGCGTCCCACCTTTTCTCACCGAAGTTTATCACTATGGTGACTACCGGTACAAGTTTGTCATCTGATTTCCAGGATGAAAGGAATTCCGCGCTATCTGGTGGTGCTTCAAGTGGTTCTTCACCGGCTTTTTTTGCTTCTGAAATTGCCTCAAAAGTCTTTTTACGGTTTTCAATCTGGCAGATGTATTCCAGAACATCATACGTCATAGCCTTAACAGGCATAGCATAATGAAGCTGAGACTGATTTTCAGCACCGAATACCATGTAGCAGGTCTGGTCTTTCGGATTTTTTCTGATTACTTTTCTTACATCACGTGTTCTTTCAAACGTGAGTCTGAAGTCGTCTCCTTTGTAAATAAATGAAGTAGCAACTGTACTTCCGTCTTCGAGTACCTCAGGTAAGATAATCTTTTCTCCGTTGTAAACAGCGTAGTTTACCGCATCTGCAAAAATCTCATCCTGTCCGATATAAGTCTTGGTTAAATGGTCCTTTTTAGTCATGTCCTTGTCGTTTTTCATAATCATATTTCCTCATGGTAAAATTGAATATTTCGTAGCCACTACTATATTTTAACATATATGTAGTATAAATACAATATCGCAATTTTCATAAGATTTCCTGTAAATATCAGACAGTTTTACATAAACTGACAAACCGGAGCTGCTGTTTCTACTGTTATTATACCATATAAGTTATGCAGATTCAATCAGGTATAACGGGTGTTGGATAAGATATTTTTGGTAACTGAGAAATTTCCGCATACACAAAAATAAAATACACCAATATCATATTTACAAAAAAACATCCCACCCAACAGCAATCATGCTGAAACAGTGGGATGTTTTTTTAATTTAACCTGAATTCTTATTCAATTCCGAATTCTGCATACAGTTTCCGTCGATATTCGGCATCTGATGCAGCTTTGAATGCATCGTCTTTTCTTCCGGCCTCTTCAAGCGCCCTGATTAAAGCACTAAGCTTGTTTTCACCTTTAGCCTCACTTTCAGCAATAATCTGTCTGAATCCCTCACTCATTTTTTTCACCTCGTTTTCTTCCGGAACTTCCATATCGACTCCGGTAAATTTATTTATTAACTGAGTTTCAAGCTGATTAAATTTTGCACCGGATTCAGCGAATTTTATCAGCTTATCCTTGTCACCGGCATAATTGATAATCCTGAGAACATTCCCCAGATTTGTATTCATCCGTTCAAAGTCATCCTCACTCATCTGATGAGGATCGATAAGGATGAATTTATAATCCGGTATCATCTCCCTGATGATTTTATTCCTCTGAAACTTCCTCTTTGTCTTGTCAAACATCTCATGAAGAGTAACTGGAGCGTCCCACCTTTTCTCACCGAAGTTTATCACTATGGTGACTACCGGTACAAGTTTGTCATCTGATTTCCAGGATGAAAGGAATTCCGCGCTATCTGGTGGTGCTTCAAGTGGTTCTTCACCGGCTTTTTTTGCTTCTGAAATTGCCTCAAAAGTCTTTTTACGGTTTTCAATCTGGCAGATGTATTCCAGAACATCATACGTCATAGCCTTAACAGGCATAGCATAATGAAGCTGAGACTGATTTTCAGCACCGAATACCATGTAGCAGGTCTGGTCTTTCGGATTTTTTCTGATTACTTTTCTTACATCACGTGTTCTTTCAAACGTGAGTCTGAAGTCGTCTCCTTTGTAAATAAATGAAGTAGCAACTGTACTTCCGTCTTCGAGTACCTCAGGTAAGATAATCTTTTCTCCGTTGTAAACAGCGTAGTTTACCGCATCTGCAAAAATCTCATCCTGTCCGATATAAGTCTTGGTTAAATGGTCCTTTTTAGTCATGTCCTTGTCGTTTTTCATAATCATATTTCCTCATGGTAAAATTGAATATTTCGTAGCCACTACTATATTTTAACATATATGTAGTATAAATACAATATCGCAATTTTCATAAGATTTCCTGTAAATATCAGACAGTTTTACATAAACTGACAAACCGGAGCTGCTGTTTCTACTGTTATTATACCATATAAGTTATGCAGATTCAATCAGGTATAACGGGAAAAATCCTGTGTAATATATTGCCGGAAAGAAGGCTCTTGTGCACCTTTAATCGATATGTAAACTGCCTTTATCCCACGTTCCACTTAACGGCGGTTTATACTATATTTGTATGCCAGAATAACTCACAATTCATTGAGTAAAATCGTATCTCCAAGAAAAAAAGACTTTTTTGAATGCAGATCAATGTCAAGAAACAGAGAACTAATGCGCATTTTCAAAGATGTGGGGTTAGTTGAACAGCTCGGTTCCGGTATGAGTCGAATTCTTAAAGCATATGATAAATCTGCTTTTGATATTTCTGAAATGGCTCTTCTGCTTTACGGAGCAAAGCGGATGACCAAAATCGATATTCAGCAATGCTAGCCCATGAATAGTAACGATACAGTTATAAAACAATTTGAGTTAACTATATTTAACAAATGCACCAGTCAACCGCCGCCTGATTCATAATGTCCACCATTTTTCTATACATTTACTATAAATATAAACCAATTTAAGTCCGTGAAAAAATTTTTCAATAAAATTCTCCTCTCAAAAATCCCGTAAAAACTTGATTAAATCAGATAAATATGCTACAATTAAAGTATTATTGCAAAAATATATATTTATTAAAAATAAAGGAGTTTTACTAATGACCAACAGCTATGAAAGTCCATTCTGCACACGATATGCAAGCAAAGAAATGCAGTTCGTATTCTCCGCAGACAAAAAATTCACAACCTGGAGAAAACTCTGGGTAGCTCTTGCAAGAGCAGAAATGAAACTCGGTCTTCCTGTTACAGAGGAACAGGTGAAGGAACTCGAGGCAAATATCGAAAATATCGACTATCAGGCCGCAAAAGAACGTGAAAAGGTTTGTCGTCACGATGTAATGTCACACGTTCACGCTTACGGTCTCGTGTGTCCGAACGCAAAGGGAATAATCCACCTTGGCGCAACTTCATGCTACGTAGGTGACAACACAGACATCATCATCATGCGTGATGCACTTCAGATAGTGTACAAAAAACTTGTTACTGTTATCTCACAGCTTTCAAAGTTTGCTGACGAATACAAGGACATGCCGGCTCTCGCATACACACACCTTCAGCCTGCACAGCTCACAACAGTAGGTAAGCGTGCTACTCTCTGGATCAACGAATTTCTCATGGATCTCGAAGAAATCGAATACAGAATCAAGAACTTAAAGCTCCTCGGCTCAAAGGGAACAACAGGCACACAGGCTTCATTCGTTGAACTTTTTGAAGGTGACTCTTCAAAAATCAAGCAGCTTGAAAATATGATTGCAGAGGAAATGGGATTTGACGGTGTCGTTCCTGTTTCAGGTCAGACATATTCAAGAAAAATTGACTCACAGGTTATCAGTACTCTCAGCGGACTCGCACAGTCAGCAAGCAAATTCTCAAACGACATGAGAATCCTCCAGAGTTTCAAAGAGATGGAAGAACCATTCGAAAAGGGACAGATCGGTTCATCAGCTATGGCGTACAAGAGAAACCCTATGAGATGTGAAAGAATCACTTCACTTGCAAGATATCTCATGATCGATACTCTTAACCCTGCATTCACAGCTGGTACACAGTGGTTTGAAAGAACTCTCGATGACTCAGCTAACAAGAGAATCTCAGTTGCTGAAGGTTTCCTCGCAGCTGACGCTATACTCAACATTCTCATCAACGTAACAAGCGGTCTCGTTGTATATCCTAAGATTATACGCCGCAGAGTCATGGCTGAACTTCCGTTTATGGCAACAGAAAACATCATGATGAGTGCAGTTAAGAAGGGCGGAGACAGACAGGCTCTCCACGAAAGAATTCGTGAATACTCAATGGTTGCAGGCAGACACGTAAAAGAAGACGGTCTTGAAAACGACCTCTGCGACATGATCCTTGAAGACGAAATGTTCATGATAAACAAGGAAGAACTCGATGCAATTCTCAAGCCTGAAAACTTCACAGGACGCAGTTCAGAGCAGGTTACAGAATTTATTGAAACATGTGTTAAGCCGGTTCTTGAGGCAAACTCTGACAAGCTCAACGAAACAGCAGAAATTAACGTCTGATTAAAAAAAATGAACTGACACTATTGACTTATATAATCTGATATCATATAATTAAGATAATTGTCAGTAAAAAATGATAAAAACAAATTTTTGGAGGTAAAAAAGTGAAGAAAATTAAAAAGCCCGTTTTCTTTATTGTTTTTTTACTTATCCTCGGCTTCTCTTACACCGCAATTTTCGGTGTAAAGTACCAGTACGGAGATATTGCTAAAACTTACATTAAAGATGTATCGGACATAAGACTTGGTATAGACATCCAGGGTGGCGTAGACGTAACATTTACACCTGCCGGCGATGTGGATGCAACAGACGAACAGCTTGATTCAGTCAAGGAAGTAATGAAAGTTCGTCTTGCTGCTCTGGGTATTACAGACAGCAACGTTTATATTGACTCAAACAATGACCGTGTAATTGTTCGTTTCCCATGGCAGTCATCAGAATCAAACTTTGACCCTGAAGCAGCCGTTAAGGAACTCGGTGGTACAGCGATGCTTACTTTCCGCGAAGGAACAGAAACAACTACTGACGAAGAAACAGGCGAAACAATACCAGCCGGTGAACTTGTTCTCAACGGTGAGGATATAGATAATGCAATAGCAATACCTAATCAGGATCCGGACAACATCTCAGGCTCATATGTTGTACAGCTTACTCTCAAGTCATCAGGTCAGTCAAAATTTACAGCAGCTACTGAAAAACTTTCGGCTGAAAAAGGTGCAATCTCTATCTGGATGGATAACAATCTCATCTCTGCACCTACTGTAAACGAAAGAATCGACAGTAGTACATGTACTATTTCAGGTGATTTTACATTCGAATCAGCCAAAGCTCTTGCTGACAAGATTAATTCAGGTGCACTTCCGTTCTCACTCACTACAACAAGCTTCTCAACAATATCACCAACACTCGGTTCAGGTGCCCTTGAAGCTATGATTATCGGCGGTCTTATTGCATTTGGATTTATCGCATTATACATGATTGTTCTTTATCGTCTCCCTGGTTTTGTGGCAGTTATTGCACTCACAGGTCAGGTAACATTTACACTTGCTGCAGTATCCGGTTACTTCAGATTCATGAACAGCTCAACACTTACAATTCCGGGTATCGCCGGTATCATACTTTCAATTGGTATGGGCGTTGACGCGAACATTATCACAGGTGAACGTATAAAAGAAGAACTCCGTTCAGGAAAGAAACTCAACACAGCTCTTGAATCAGGATACAAGAGAGCTTTCTCTGCTATCTTCGACGGAAACCTTACCGTTATCCTTATAGCAATCATCCTCATGGGAGCATTCGGTGTTCCGGACAGCTTATTCTCCAAGATGTTAAGCTTCCTCTTCAGATGGTTCGGAACAACAACAGAAGGTACAATCTTCTCATTTGGTTTCACACTTATGGTTGGTGCACTCCTTAACTTTGTAATGGGTGTATGGGCTTCAAGACTGATGCTTGGCTCACTCTCCAAGTTCAAGGTATTCAAGAACAGAAAGCTTTACGGAGGTATTGAAAAATGAGCAAAGCAAAAAACACTCAGTCCTCAGGAAGCGACGTTAAACGTTATAACTTCACAGGAAAAAGAAAAATATTCTACATAATCTCAGCTATACTTGTAGCTCTTTCTGTTATCGCTACAATTAAAGTTGATATCGCTATCGAGTTCAAAGGCGGTACAATGATTACATACTCTTTTGTCGGCGATATTAACGTAAATGAAGCCGAAACAAAGGTTGAAGAAATCACCAGCGCAAAAGTAAATATCCAGCAGGGTGAGATTTTCCAGAGTGACAGAAAGAAACTTTCAGTTTCATTTGTATCAAACGAAGGTTTCACAGCTGAAAAACAGTCAGAACTCACATCGGCTCTCCAGGAAATTTACGCCGATAACGATATGCAGCTTCTTGACTCAACAGACGTTGCTGCTTCATCAGGACGTAATTTCTTTATAAAATGTATCGTAGCAGTTGCTTTCTCAGCAGTAGTCCTTATCCTCTACATCGCACTTCGATTCAAGAGAATAAGCGGCTGGTCTTCCGGTGTGTGTGCAGTTGTCGCACTTCTGCACGACATCATCATCACATACGGCGCATTTGTATTAATCGGATTCCAGATTAACTCAAACTTCATCGCTGTTGTTCTTACAATCCTCGGTTGCTCAATAAACAACACAATCGTTGTTTATGACCGTATAAGAGAAAACAGAAAGCTTATGCCTGTTGCAAAACTCAACGACCTCGTAAACATAAGTACTACACAGTCAATGTCACGTTCTTTCAGAACAACAATTACAACTGTAGTTACAATGATTATCATCTCAATAGTTGCATACATTTACGGAGTTACATCCATCCTTAGTTTCTCAGTACCGATTATCGTTGGTATGGTTATCGGTACATACTCATCACTCTGCCTTGCTCCTTGTCTCTGGGTATCATGGCAGTCAAAGGGTAAAGAAGCATAATATCTTATTCAAATATCTTTTTAGGATAAACGCATCAATTTATCGTAACTCACCATTTTAGGTGTATATAACCATAAATAAACTCAGAAAAACTGAATAAAAAGTAAAGGTCGGTTATGTTTGTATAAACTTATCCGACCTATTTTTATTCAGAGGATATAAACTTGATTTTACTTGGAGGCAGATGACATCATAGCATTCACAATAGAGTCAGTGTCAAAACAGGTGAGTAGAGCAGAAAGATATTTCTCAATATTCCAGCCATACATTTTTCTCATGGAGCGAATACTTGTTCCTTTTTTCATAAGAGGTCTGGTGAGTTTGCAGAGAGAAAGAACCATTTTGTTAATTAAGCTCAGATTATTGAAAGCAGTCTTATCAATTGTAGTGTTTTCATCTTCACCAAGGCTGTAATCAAGATGCCAGTGAAGATTGTTTTCAACGCTCCAGTGACCACGAATAGCCTGACTGCAAAGTTCGATATCATCTATACTGGAAGCATAATAATGAGTATCGGTAGTAATTTCTGATGTCTTAACATTCTGGCTCTTTTTTATGCAGCATACAAAAGCCTTAAGACCATCCCATTTGGCTACGATGTCTCTTTTAGGCGGGCGAACCAAATAGTAATAACGTCGCTCGATTTTTCCGTGGGCTTTATCAAGTGATTCAGTAAAATCAGAACCTTTATTACGAATGTCATTTAGTGTTTCTTCATCAAAATAAGCAGCAGCTTCTTCCAGAAGGCCAGCCTGATTTCCTTTTAATCCTCCGATGTAGTGGCCTTTGCTTTTTTTAATAACTGATACTGTGTTTTTTTGCATATGTAAAGCATCGAATGTTACAATGCACCCCTTTAACTGCATATTCTCCAGCAATTTCTGAGCAACAGGAATTTCATTTGTCTTTTCACTTATTGCCTCCGAGCGAATACATATTTCGTTGGAAGCATCGAAAATATGAAGAGTCTGCAGGTTCTTAATTTCTTCGGAAGTATTGTATTTTCGTCCACTGCCGCGTTCTTCTTTTCCATCAATGCAAAGCTGTCTGTATTCTTCGATTTCACTTTTTGGAAGAGACTTCTTTATGGCAGCAATATTTTCTACAAGAAAGTCAACGGTTGCCCGCTGAAGCTGTTGGGAATCGATAAGAGAAAAGACTCTGCGGAATGTATCATGAGAAGGTACTCCGTTTTCAAGCCTGATGAATTTTTTGAGCCATTTTT
>JAEDJV010000077.1 GCA_016296165.1 Oscillospiraceae bacterium
GTGTGTAATATCATATGTGTCGAATTCTTTCACGCTTATTCCTGACTGATTGATTATAAATTCCTCTCCTTTGAGAGTTCTGCACTTTCCGTCTTTGAATACAATTTTCATTTTCTTACTCCTCAATAATCAGTTTTTCATTCCCTCTCCGTTTTTATCAGAACAGAACTTCTCCGTCCTCCAGTATCTTCTGATACATCATTTCGAACACACTGAGCGGTATTGCTTTGTTTTTGCCGCTCTCGAACACTATCACAAGTTCCCTTCCTGAAAGCATATGTCTTGCTATGCAGGTTATCACCGCAACTTCTCCGGTTTTGTAGTGAGTAAACATTGCTCCTTCGCTGATCTGTCCTCTGCATGACAGCATATTATGGTTTCTCAGCTTTTTGCTGTACTTTTTAGCCTTTGCTTTCATCCGGCTCACTCTCCCTCTTCTAAAGCTATGCGGTTCAGCGCCCTTTCAATTTTCATATTGATAGCCATATCGACCACACCGGCACCTATGTACATTTTCATCTGTTCAGCCACAACAAGAACGTCCGCAACTTCTTCAACAAAATTTACATAAACGTCATTTGTTCTGTCAGCGTCTGAACCGCAGCATCTTTTCAGCTTCATTATAGCCTGTATGAGTTCTGCACATTCTTCGGCCATCATGTTTCTCTGGTCTTCAAAATCGTAATGATCCTTGATTTTTTCTATTTTTTCTATCTGTATACTGTTCATTTTAAAATTCCTTTCACTTTAAGTTCAGCAGGAGCCCATACATCAGATCTCAGGTCATATCTCCTGTTCCTTTCGCCTTATTTTCTTTTATCAATTGCTTTCCGCTCTTTGCTTACTTTAGTGAGATTATATCCAAGTGTTACGTTGAGTCGGTTTACGCAATCATCACAGACTGTGAGCGGTCTGTTTCTTCCGACGAGTTTCATAGGTTCGCCGCTGAGTTTTGATTTGCATATACTGCATTTCATTTCTGTTCCTTCCTGAACTGTTAATTCCGCTTTGATCCATACCGCTGAATTCAGCTTGTATTTCTGTCTTATCTTCATGATTGTTTCTTCCGGCATCGGTTCGATTGTGTTAAGTTTCAGGAGTTCGAGAGACAGATTGTATCTGCTCTCGAAATCTCTGACTATAAGTGCTGTCTGCATAAGTTCTTCAATAAGTTCTTTCTGTTTTCTCACATTCATTTTCTTTCTCCTCATCAGCCCATTGTTTCATGATTTTCAGGCTGTCTCCGCATATTATGTTTTCTTCGAGTATTCTAGCAGCTTCATCAATACCGTCAGAATACCGCTCTTTGTACATATTCAGCATACGTACTCTTGATTCCTGAACGTTGTCCGGGAGAATGTCTATTCCCCAGATCGTAGACAAGGCTTTCAGACCGTCTTTGTAATCTTTGCACAGACGGAATTTCCGCTCGAGAATCTCGACGAGAAAATTTCCGGTCCCGCACGCCGGTTCGAGAAAGGTTTCGTCAAGCCTGCTCCATGCACCTCCTTCTTCAGAGAGCATGTCACACATATCCTTTACGAGCCAGTCCGGAGTATAGACTTCGCCGTATTTCCTGACACGTTCTCTTGATTTGATGAATCGTTCTTTCATCACGTTGCTTGTGTGTCTTATCGTTTCCAGACACAGCTGAACTTTTTCCTTTTCGGCTTTCAGTTCTTTTTTGCTCTGTTCTATCTGAGATTCACAGCTCTGAACCTTGTGGTCCAGAACTTTAATCTCGAATACAAGCAGCGCAATTACTACCGCAAATCCTATATTCATTTCAGATATCCTTTATCTTGCTTGCTATCATATCAGCCATGTGAGTGTAAAGAACGTTGTTGTACTTTCTGATTGCTCTGTCGTAATATTCCCACATCTTCGTGTCTGTTTCATACGAGCCCATGTGCCAGCGTATGCAAGCTATTTCTTCGTCTGTCAACTTCGTGAGTTTCTGAGCGTATATCACACTTTTTTCGCCGTGTCCTGGAATGATACCGCTGTTTTCATATACCCAGGTGCCGTTTTCGAGCTGCTTGTACTGATCACACTTGCAGAGGTCATGGAAGAGTCCGATTATCACAGGACTTTCAGGTCTCGACCAATTAAGCCCCAGCTTTTCGGTGAGTTCGAGAAGAGTTTCAGCGACTGCGTAACTATGCTCGAATAGTCCGCCTTCATGATTTCCATGATACTTTGTTGAGGCCGGTACTCTGAAGTATCCCATTGATTGCAGTTCAATAAAAAAGCAGAACATCTTTGGCGCTTTTTCCTGAACAAAGCTGCAATACATGTTGATATTTTTCTGTTCTGTTTTTGTTGTCTCAATCCGTTTTTCTGTTTCACGCACTTGATTTATCCTCCTTTACTGTGTTTTCGTCGGATTTTCAATTTTTTCATAAATCGAATCAAGAATAAATCTTTCAGCAAGTTTGAGTCTGCGGTCTTTTTCTGCTATTTCTTTGTCAAGACTGGTTAGCAATTCTCTTTCTGATTCGAGATCCTCTGCATCGATTTCATGTAGTTTTTTGAGATTTTCATATTTTTCAACAAGCTCATAGTATTTTGCCCGGTATTGTTCATTGTCTGAGTTCTGCTTTTCAACCGCTGCGCTCATTCGCATTGCTTCATTATAGTTTTGCGTAAGTTCACACATTTCCTTTTCAAGTATGCCGATTTTTTCTTTGTATCTCTGTTCTGCACTCTGAAACTCCTGAACCTTTTCAATGAGTGTTCTCTCAGCTTTTTCTGCTCTGCATGTAAGCTCTGATATTTTTTCTGACTGAACCGCTGTGAGCAATTCAGCGGAAATTGTCTCCTGCATTTCTGCTTGTTCGGTGTTTTTCTCCACCTGTGTGGATTCTGTTTTTTCAGTTTCCTGTTTTTTATACTGTCCCAGCACATCAGGATCATCATCCACAGGAGATCCTGCTTTCTTCCATGCTTCATATTTCTTCATTGCAGCCTTATACTGTCCCGGATTTCCTCTCTTGAGCTCCTCAAACTTATATCCGCTTTTCAGAAGCTCGGCTATGATATCCGAACCATAAACTCCGAGTTCGTCTGCCTTTTCCTTTATCCATTTCGCCTTATAGCTTGCTTTTGTGTATTCTTCAAATATCTGATTGCTGTTCATGTTTCTTTTCCTCCCGGTAATTACTATAATATCCACTAAGAATATCTGTATATTTTCTGCACAATTCACACCCTGATTTTTTCAGTTCCGGTGTGACTACCGACAGCTTTTTAATCCGCTGATGAGCTTCCTCCCAGCTTCTGAGCTTCAGTGTATTTACTTCGTATTCTTTTATGAGTTTTGTTTTTTCAATTCTCGCCTGTTCAATATCAAGCCTGCCGAGTGCGTGCTGAATGTACATGAGACGGAGCGACTGAAACAGAAGCTGTTCCGCTCCGTTCAGTTCGTCCGGCATTGGTCCGGCTGTTGCAGCTGCTTTTTCTATATCACTCAGAGACACAGCTGTTCTCCTTCGTGATACTGGAGAATTCCTTCTTTTATTTCGTCCGCAAGAGGCTTAAGGTACCGGCTTTTCATGAAGCGGACTCCCTGCGAAGTATGTTGAATCTGCTTTGACTGCTTGCAGATTTGTGCAATAGATTTCAGTATCATTTTTTCTTTCCTTTCTGCTTTGATTTTCTTCCACTTGTGTGGATTTGCTTTTTGTAAAGGTTTATAGTGAGGTAGTATCCTCCGTCCACTTCATTGTAGAACGGAGAACAGTCTACGAACTCATAATCAGGATAGAGCTTTTCAAATATTTCACGACGTTCCTGATTTTCAAAGATTTCCCTTGCTTTTCTGCCGGAAATTTTGTTGTCATTGACTCTTTCTTTAGGTTGGATCAGGTTTCGTGATGCATGCCACGCCTTCTGGTTTTCTTCAATCTCTTCTGCGTCAATCTTTTTTGTAATGTACTTAGCAAGCCCTTTTAACCCCTGCTCGTTAAGGCTGATTGGAGATGCTCTGATATATCCTTTTCCCCATATGTTCTGGATTTCTTCCGCAAGCATTCCTCCGGAGATGGTCATGTGATGATGCCATCTTCCTTTTCTGCTTCCTTTTTCTGTAGCAACTACATACTTCAGTTCACTCAGTCCGTTTTTCTTTCTGTATCTCTTCAAACGCCTGAAAAAGTTTCTGAGGTTTTTCTCCGCTTCCTCTTCACTTGCAGGATTTTTACTTGGTTCGTATGTAAGAGTTAACACTAAATCATTTTCGGTAAAATTCGTATTAAGCAATCTCGTCAGTTTTTTCACTCTGTTGAGATTGTTGAGTGCCTTTTGCGTTTCAGGAGTAGTTCCCCATTTTTTTCCTCTGTTACCTTTAGGCTGATATCTCAAAGGGTATATATCCACTTCCAGATACCGTCCACAATAGTACTTTTTTTCACGATATCTACATCTCATATTCTGCAACCTTTCTCAATTCTTAACAACATTCCGCATGGTCGTTAAGTTATGAGTATTATTTCAAGTCCAAACCGCTCAAAGCGGTTTATAAATTTTGTAAAATATTTTTACTGTCTGAATCTTCGGGAACATATCCCGAAGGAAGTCCGGTGTACTTGTTCAGTCCGGTTCCTTCGAGTCTGTTCTGAATATCACGTCTGAGTCTGCCTTCGATTTCACTTATGAATATGTTCAGCAGCTCATACGGATTTTCTCTGACGTAAGTTCTGTTTTCTGTGATTACTGCGCCGTGAAGTTCCTTTTCGTCGTACGAGTATTCAATGGCTCCAACCTTGTACCTCATTAAAAAGCACTTCCTTTGAGCTTTTCGGTCATCTTTTCATATACACCTCTAAGTTTTTCAATCCACATATCAGGGTTTTCAGTAAGCTGTGCTGCTTCTATAACTTTGTTGGATGCATCAACAACATTTGTGATAAGTATCTTCATTTTGATTTCATCATTTACGTTTTCCACCTGTGTGGATTCTGCTTTTTCAGCTTTTATATTTTCTGATGCAGCCATGATATTTTCAAGTTTTTTATCAAATCCTGCTCTGATGTTTTCGACTTCAGCTTCCTTTTCTTTGAGCCTGCTCATAAGGTCTTCGATCTGGAGTTCTGCAGTTTCTCTTTCGGTCTGAGCTATCGCTTTGATTTCATCAATCTTAGCTTCTGCTATCTTCTCCGCTCTGGCATTTAGTTCTTCTTCGGAAGGTTCTACTGTAGCAACATCCTGCGGTTTGCTTTCAAGTTCCTTGATTTTCTTTTCCTGCTGTGCTACCTTTGTTTCCAGCGCTTCCTTGTCAACGCCGAGGATCACGTTTCTTTCTTCAAGCTTCGCATGGTCTTTTCTGTCCTTATCGTATGCTTTCTGAAGTTCTTCAAGTTTCTGACTGAGTTCGTCAATTCTTTTTCTCGCTGCCACTGTCTGCTCGGTAGCTTTTTCCTCGGCTTTGCGTTCAATTTCTTCCTGCATTTTTTCTTCAGCAGTCTTTTCTTTTTCCTGAAGTTCAAACAGCTGCATCTGTATTCCTTCACGTTCCTGCTTGACACGTTCGATTTCGGCTTTGAGCTCGTTTACTGTCAGATCCTCCGGACTTCCTTCAACATTCTCTCTGTCTTCCTCACTGAGCTGAGAAAGCATATACAGTTTCTGAATTCCTGCTTCACTGTGTTCTGCGAGGTACGTTTCACCGAGCTTGTTATAAACTGCGAGATACTTTGCTGCCTGTGAATGCTTCAGTTCGTATTTTTCGAAGCAGTAATCTTCGAAAGTTTCATATCCGAGCTGCTCATACAACTTTTCATCTTTCATGATTGCAAGGTTCTTGCCTATCTGATATACTGCTGTGTTGAGCTGATTCGCCCAGAACTGAATTTCGCTGTCAACCTTGACAGCTCTGTCTTTTACTGTTAATTCATTACTCATGCGGTTTTCTCCTTTTTGGATTTTTTCTTCTTTTCATCAAATTTTCTGAACTGCTCATTCAGGAAGTCCTGGTACTTATCCTCAAATTCAATGATGCTTTGCGGCTTTGGTGCTTCTCTGTCATTCTTGTAACCTCTGCACTGTACTATCTGTCCGAAGTTGGAAACTTCTACTGTGTAGTACGGTGTATCCGGTGCTGATGCTTTTCTGACGAACACGATAGTCAGCTGACCGTTTGCATGACGTTCAGCATATCCGCCTACGCAATGTACCAGTGCCTTTCCTTCTGCTACAATCTCGTCAACAGTTTCTGCCGCTCTGACTATCAGTTCATGTTCTTCATCCACGAACGCAAACATTTTAAGACTTTCAAGACGTTCTTCAAGGCGTTCCTTAGCAATTCGTTCAGAACGGATTTTTATAATTCCTGTCAGTCTTTCATGAGCTGTGACAAGGTTTGACGGTTTATATACCGACATTTCGGCGGTATCGTATCCGAGTGTCTGACACTGAGCAAGATAATCTTTCCATGAAGTCAGCATTCCGAATTCATCCGGTATCGAACACTGGCGATAATCAACGTTCTCAGACTGCTTGCGGATGTATTTGAATATGGACCTGCAGGTTTCTCCGTGCTCCTCAATCAGCCTTTTAACAAAGCTTTTGTATGCCGAGCCACCTTTACTGCATCTTTTCAGCATCTGTATTATTTCTTCCGGGCTTGATTTCCTGTCAACCTTTTTGTATGCCTTGTAGTCTGCTATGAATTCTGTATTATGTCCTTTCAGAAGCTTTACTTCCTGCGAGGTCATTCCGAGAACTTTTCTGAGGTCGTTTGATCTCCAGTTCAGCCGCAGGCCATGCATACTTCCGAGCATTCTTGAATTCACAATATCTCCGAAACCGGCTTTAATCAGATATTCAATCTGCGGATGTTTACAGTACTCACCGAGCATTTCAAGTATGAATTTAAAATAGCAATGGTTTACACTCGTGTCCGCTGTTACAGTTTCAAGAGCTTCAATCAGATATCCGAATGAGGTGCTCATAAGTTCTTCGTAGTTCAGAACTGTATATGAGTTATCAGCCCATCTGTACATTGAATGAACGAACTCAGGTTCATTCACTCGCTTTCGTTCGACCCAGTACGGATGCCATGCAAAATTCTCGTACCAGGCATCTTTTACAAACTTCTTAGGTTCCTGCCCTTTGCCGAAGTAATATCTTGCAACTTCATATACTGAATGTTCGAACACCGCACCGTCAACAAGCGTGAAGTATTCTCCTGAGTCCGGATTCAGAAAGCTTTGTTTGATTCTGAAGCATGATGCTGTGATTTCATCTTCGTTGATTATTTTGAATTTTACAAAGTTTCTGTATTCCACTACATTCCTTCTTCCTCTGCCGTCAGCGAGGAATGTGATTTCTTCACGGCATAAAGGACATTCTCCTTTTTCACCATGCTTTGCTGTTCCGAGGTGTACCGCTCTGGGCGGATATACATCAGGATAGTGCTTGTACAGTTCATAGTAGCTCATGCACCTTGTACAGAACACATCCTGATGATTTCCTTTCCTGTGATATAATCCATAGTGTGGGAGGTACTCTGCAGCTATTTCTTCAAGCTTGTTTGAAGTGATTTCGTCATCATATGTAAGCGAGAAAGCGTATTTTCCATGCGGAGAGAAAGCGTATTTTCCATGCGGAGTCATTTCTTTTTTCATTTTCTGTTTTCACCTCAGAAATCAAGAATATCATCAATGTCGAATCCGAAGTTTTTCTTCTTTTCCGGTTCGGGTGCCGGCGGAGCTTCAAGGAGTTCAGGCTTCTTGTACGGTTTCTTCTTTGCTACTTCTGCTTCAACCTCGCCGCTCATGTTAATGCTCACATGATAACTGATAGTAGCTCCGGGAAAATAAAACTTTACAGCTTTTCCGAATACCTCAAAATCTGAAATATTTCCTCTGATTGTATTTGATATTGTGTCGATACATTCTGTATATGTCTTGTCACTCTGACGGATAGCCTGTTCGAATTCAGGTTCCATTTTGCAGAGTTCCTTCAGGATCTTGCCTGTCAGTTCTGCTATTGCTTCACCTATCCTGTTTTCACCTTCATACTTCCAGTACTTTTCATTAATTATCTGTTCTTTTGCCATGATACATTCTCCTTTTGTATTGACATTTTTCTTCAGTAATGATATACTGATTACAAGATATTTACGGACTGCAACCAGTTGAATATCATTCCGCATAAGCACTTGTCTTCGGACAGGTGCTTTTTATTTTTAAAACCTGATTGTTCTACCTTTGTCAAGATAATCAATCAGGACTTCTGATGCAGCTTCCCATCCGTAGCATACTTCGCAGCGATATCCCTGCAGTCTTAGATTTGATATCCACTCTTTCTGTTTATCTGTTGTTCTGTTTTTTTTAACTTTCATTTCGATAAACAGTCCAAAGTATTCTCCTCTCGCCACCGGAAGAAACAAATCCGGTACGCCGGATTTAACTCCCTGTTTTTTCAGATTGGCAGCTTCAATTTTGTTTCGGCTTCCTCCGTTTGGTATATGAAACAACAGTCTGATTTCGGGATATCTTCCTGCGATATATTCAGTCCATTCCATTAGATTCGTCTGTTCAACAGCCTCGTTTGACCTCATTTAATCGACCTCCGTATACTTTTCTACATCAATCACCCGCGATTTTCTGAACTCACGATAATCATTAATCCACATTTCCTGTATCTGCTTGTTTCTGATTTCTCTGATTTTCATAGCCTGAATTCTTGCTGTCTTTGCATTTCTCGCTTCGTTTGCTAAAAACCAGCAGATATCATACATGAACACAGCAAACGTAAATACCGGATTAACATCTATTTCAAGAGTGTATGCCGATATAATTATGAATGACGCTATCAGAAATACAGTATCTCTCGCTGTGCTCATATCTTTCATTTTTCTTAGTTGCCGTTTTCTGCGTTTACGCATCAGTTTATCCCTCCGTCATAAATCATCTCAGACAATCTGATCAGCACTTCTTCTGCACGCTGCCCAGAGCTTTCGATTTCACCACATATCTTCTTCGCAAGCTTGTCAACATTTGTCTCAACAGCGAACTCGTCGCCGTCCAGAAATCTAAGGAATGCTTTTGTCGGAATTTTGACTCTGCTTCCAACTGCCATCACCGGAAATCCGAGCGTCTTTCTCAGCTCAGGATCTCTTGCTCTGACTCTTATCATCTGTGGAGCACAGCCGAGGACTCCTGACACTTCATCCGGAGTGAGCATAGACTTGCTGGTCTCTCTGATTTCTTCAAGGGTTAGTTTCTTTGTCATTTGTATCACCTCATATTATCACAATAACTTATAGCATCTGCAAGGCTTTTGAACGTATGTTCGAAAAACGGCGAACCCCATCTTACAACTGAGTAATATACTCCGTATCCTGTCGTACGCTTTATCACCGGCCACATTCCATGTGTGTACACTTGTTCCTGCTTTTCTTTGCCCATATAACCCTCCTTGATTTTTCAAATTTTACTTTGTATAATTATTTCAGAAGATTTTTACAAGGCACATTGTACAGTATCTTCTATCTCCTCGAAGGGAGGTGTTTGCCTTCTTCTTTTTCTTCGGCTTCGATTATTCGGAAGACATCAAAATTCTGAATGATCGTTTAAGTTCCATACTCGACAAAATTGAGAAAACCGGGTATGGAGTAAAGGAGTCAGTTGAACGTTTTACCAGAACGTCTGAATAACTGATTCCATCAGGAGTCGCTTGTGCCGGCGGCTCTTTTATTTAGCCGAACAACGACGGATACATGTCACCGTTGTGATGCGTAAGCTTTATCCCGGCTTCTTTAAGCGAAGAAAGGAACTTGTATACAGGTCCGAAAATGTATAACTCAAAACATCCGTTATGGAAAGTCCAATCGGAAAGACAGCAATTTGCGAAACTGTTGTTGTACTCAATTGAAAGAGTTTCATTTTCGAAACATATCCGCATAGAGTCTGAGGGAATTTCAATGCTTATGAGATTGTCGTTGACCATATGCTCGCTGAAATAGAAAAACATGGTATTATTCATTCAATCCACATCCTTTCAGGTGCTGATTCCAGTAATTTATATTCTTTTGGATTTATAACCTTGCACACTAATGAACCTCTGCCAACCTACCAAGCAAAACAGAGATAAGGGAGTCAGTTATCAAAACTGCAACTTCCAGTAAATAACCTGTTTACTGAGAGTCGCTTGTGCCGGCGGCTCTTTTTGTTGCAGGTTTTACAGATTCCATTTCCGTGAGAATTTCATCTACGGCTTTGAGGATTTTCTTATGCTTGTTCTGAGCCATCCTGCCATTGATTGCAAGACTTATTTCAGTCGGGCTGGCGTTCAGGTTCTTCTCGGAAAGGAGCTTGACAAGGTCCCGCTGTGTTAATCCAAGTTGAATAAGCCTAATTTTTGTGTTCAAAATTATACACCTCCTATTGATTTTGACTAATTTATGTGTTATAATTTAATCAACAAAACTAATTTAGTTTTGTTATGGTTTTATTATATCTCAACATTTTGAGAATGTCAATGTAAATTATTGAGATTATCTCAATTTCATAATTTATATCTAAAAAGTTATGAGATTATATCTCATAATTGTGATTTCACACAAAGGAGTGATAGAATGTTTTGGGACCAATTTATTAAACTTTGCACCGAGCTTAATACAAAGCCTAATCCTGTTGCCAAAGAATTAGGCATATCTTCTGGAATACTTACCAAATGGAAAAATGGCTCCTTGCCGAGCACAGATGCTCTTTTGAAAATTTCTGAGTACTTTAACGTTTCTATTGATTACCTCCTTGGAAGAACAGAGCAGAAGAACACTTCTATGAATAATGGCAGCGTTATTAATTCCGG
>JAEDJV010000078.1 GCA_016296165.1 Oscillospiraceae bacterium
CGTATTTTCTTTGCTTGATTTAAAAAGTTTTTTTCATGAAGTGGCAAACTCGGGACGGTAAAATTATATCGATACAGTAGTAAAAGCTGCCTGTTGCCAATAAAAGTCCTGATGAAAGGCTAAAATTAAGCAAAAATACTATTGATTTATTAGTATCAGTATGCTATAATATTGTATAGTATGATAAGATGGAAAGGTCGGATAACTTCCGGCCTTTCGTTTATGTATGGAGGTAAATGCTTTTGAAGATTAAAAAGAACGGCAGTACAGAACTCAAGATAAGAGATATAGCACAGCCGATTGCAGATGAACTCGGGCTTGCTATCTGGGATGTTCAGTATGTTAAGGAAGGCGCCGAATGGTATCTCAGGGTTTTCATTGACAAGGAAGACGGTATCGATCTTGATGACTGTGAGGCTATGACAAGACCGCTTAACGAGAAACTTGATGAACTTGATCCGATTAAGGACAGTTACATTCTCGAAGTTGGCTCTGCAGGACTTGAAAGAGAACTTGTAAGAGAGTCACACTTTGATGCGTGTACAGGACTTGATGTGCGTGTACATCTTATTATTGCTGCTGATGGTGTAAAGGACTATGTCGGAACACTTGAGGGGTATGACAAGGAAAAAGTAAGGATAACCGTAGAGGGAGAATTAAAAGAAATTCCGTTATCAGAAATATCATATATAAAATTATACGAAGAGTACGATTTTGACTAACTAACCGGAGGTAGATTAAAAAAATGAATAAGGGTTTTTTTGATGCATTGAAAATGCTCGGAGAAGAAAACAGTGTTTCAGTCGATGTACTGGTGGAAAAAATAAAGTCAGCACTTATGAAGGCTGTAAAAAAATCATATCCTGACTGTGAAAATATTAACATCAATATCGATCCGGAAACGAATACTTTTGAGATAAGCATTATCAAGGAAGTCGTTGAAGATGAACCGCTTGATGACAACGAAATTAACATTGATGCTGCGAGAACAATAGATCCTTCTGCATATGTGGGTAGTATGGTTGCTGTAAAGATTGATACTGCACGTTTCGGAAGAGCTGCTGCACAGTCAGCAAAACAGTCAATCAAGACAGATCTCAGAGAGATTAACAGAGAAAACCTTCTCAACCAGTTCCAGAGTAAGGAAAACGAATGCATAAGCGCTAAGATTAGTCAGATTGAGCCTAGCAGAGGAACTGCGACACTTCTCTATGACAAGACTGAGCTTTATCTTTTCAAGAATGATCAGATTCCGGGAGAAGTTCTTAAGGAAGGTCAGACAGTAAAAGTATATATCACAGGTATTGTAAGCAAGGAAAAGAAACCTATTGTAAAGATTTCCAGAACACATAAGGATCTTGTAAAGAGACTTTTTGAACTTGAAGTTCCTGAGATATATGACGGAACAGTAGAGATTAAGTCTATCTCACGTGAAGCCGGTTCAAGAACAAAGATTGCTGTATATTCAAAGAATCCTGATGTCGATCCGATTGGTGCATGTATCGGACCAAAGAGAACAAGAATTACAAACATCGTTGAAGAACTTAACGGCGAAAAGATAGACATCGTAGTTTACAGTGAAAATCCTGAGGAATTTATCGCAAAATCACTTGCACCTTCAGAAGTAACAAAGGTTACACTTGATGAGGAAGCGAAGTCATGTACTGTAATAGTTCCTGATTCACAGCTTTCACTGGCTATTGGCAATAAGGGTCAGAATGCTAAGCTTGCCGCAAAGCTTACAGGCTACAAGATTGACATTAAGCCTGAGTCAGAAGCGGAAAAGGCTGAGCAGGAAGCAGCAAACGAGGAGATCGAGCTTCTTGAAGAACAGACAGAAGATTTAATGCTCGATATACCAGAAGAAGAAACACAGGAAACTGCAGAGGAATAACCCTATGGCAGTAAAAAAAATTCCTGAGAGAATGTGCTGCGGATGCGGGTTGATGAAGCCTAAAAAAGAGCTTATACGAATTGTAAAAACACCTGAAAATGAAATTAAGCTTGATTGTACAGGCAGACTTAACGGCCGGGGCGCATATATATGTCCTGATAATGCTTGTCTTGCAAAAGCTAAAAAATCAGGACGAATAGAGAGATCATTTGAATGTAAAATAAATGATGAGCTGTATAAGGAGTTTGAAAATGAATTATCAGGAAAAATTCTTTAATCTTTTCACGATATGCGAAAAGTCCGGAAAGCTTGTCAAGGGATTTGATGTTTCCAAAGAGGCTGTAACAGGCAGAAAAGCATCGTGCATATTTGTTGCTTCAGACGTTTCAGAAAAAACAATGAAGGAAGTAAATTATATGTGTCGTGATTTTCCGGAGTTACCTGTGATAAAACTGCCTTTTGACATGGATGCGATAAAGGAAAGCATAGGCAGAAAAGCAGGAGTAATGGCTGTATGTGACAAAGGATTTGCGGCCAGACTTTCAGAATATGCAATGGCTGCATGTCAGACGGAGTAACAGCATACCCTATAAAATATATAAAATCAGGAGGTATCTTACACGATGACAAAAAAGATTAAAATAAGTGATCTTGCCAAGGATCTTAATGTTTCAGGAAATGATATATCGGATCTGATCGGGGGTATTTCAGACGCAAAGAAAAAACCTTCATCATCACTTACAGAGGAAGAAATAAATATCGTTCTTGAGCATTATACTCAGCAGAACCAGGTGGACAGTTTTGATGCCTACTTTGATCAGAGAAAAAATAAAACTCAGGTGAATGAACAGCCTGAAGAAAAAGCAGAGGAGCCTGTTAAGGAAAAGCAGGAGCCTAAGGCAAAGAAAAAAGAAGAAATAAAACAACCTGCAGCAAAGACAGAGAAGAAACCGCAATCAGAATCTAAAGCAAAATCCGGAATTAAGGAAGAACCGGAAAAGGAATCAAAGGCTGAAACAAAGACAGAGAAACCGGCTGAAAAGAAACCGGAACCAGTTAAAGAAAAAACAGACAATGAAGAACAGAATAGTGAACCAGAAACAAATAAGACTGATGATAAGAGGGAACCGATAGAAAATATGAATCAAAAAAATAATAATTCACCAAAAAGCAAGGCACAGGGAAACAGTGAGGAATCTTCCAGACAGCCTGCAAAGAAACAGAAAGACTTTTCAAGGCCTCTCCAGCAGAGTAAACCAAAGCCGATTCATAAGAATGAGGAAAGAAGTTCTGCTCAGAGAGGAGAAAAAACAAGCCTCAACGCAAATATGGCTTCATCTGTACCTGAAAGAGCAGTTCGTACAGTAGATACAAGAGGCAGCTACGTTGAACTTGATAAGTATAATGAAAGATACGAACAGATAGCTCCAAAGAGTCATACTAAAGATAATTATACAAAAAAACAAAAGATCAACCAGAAGTCAGCACAAAAGAACAAGCATCTTTCGAAGAAAGAAACAGAAACGGAAAAACTCCGCAGACTTGAACTTGAACGTGCAAGAAAGCAGCAGCTTAAGGTTCTTATCCCTGACAGCATTGTTGTAAGCGAACTTGCAACACGTCTTAAGGTAACAGTTTCAGAGGTTATAAAGAAACTCATGGGTCTTGGTGTAATGGCTTCCATCAATCAGGAAATTGACTTCGATACAGCTTCACTTGTTGCTGAAGAACTCGGTGCAAAAGTTGAAAAGGAAGTTATCATTACTATTGAGGAAAGGCTTATTGATGATACAGATTCTGAAGAAGATATGGTCGAAAGAGATCCTGTAGTTGTTGTTATGGGACACGTTGACCATGGTAAGACTTCACTCCTTGACAACATCAGAAAGGCAAATGTTACTGCTTCAGAAGCAGGCGGCATTACACAGCATATCGGTGCTTACAAGGTAAGGGTAGGCGACAAGCACATCACATTTCTTGATACCCCTGGACATGAAGCTTTCACTTCCATGAGAGCGAGAGGTGCTTCTGTTACAGATATCGCAATCCTTGTCGTTGCTGCTGATGACGGTATTATGCCGCAGACAGTTGAAGCTATCAACCATGCAAAAGCAGCAAATGTTTCTATTATTGTTGCCATCAACAAGATGGATAAGGAAGGCGCAAATCCTGACAAGGTTAAACAGGAACTGACAGAACATGGTCTTGTAATAGAAGAATGGGGCGGAGATATCATCTGCGTACCTGTATCAGCAAAGACAGGTGAAGGTATTCAGGAGCTTCTTGAAAATGTACTTCTCGTTGCTGAATTCCGTGAACTCAAGGCTAATCCTAACAGACTTGCCAAGGGCGCGGTAATCGAAGCAAGACTTGATAAGGGAAGAGGTCCTATTGCAACACTTCTTGTACAGAACGGTACACTTCATCAGGGTGATATCATAATCGCTGGTACATCTGTCGGAAGAGTAAGAGTTATGACAAATGACAAGGGCAAGGAAGTAAAGAATGCAGGTCCTTCCGTTCCTGTTGAGATTACAGGTCTTGCAGAAGTGCCAAGTGCAGGTGACACATTTAATGCCGTAGAAGACGAAAGACTTGCAAGAGAACTTGTTGAACAGAGAAAACATGAAGCTAAGGAAGAACAGTTTAAGGCGTTCCACAAGGTTACACTTGATAATCTTTTCAGTCAGATTGCAGAAGGTGATATCAAGGAACTTCCTATCATTGTTAAGGCTGACGTACAGGGTTCTGTTGAAGCTGTTAAGCAGTCGCTCGAAAAACTTTCAAACGACGAAGTAAGAGTAAGAGTAATTCACGGCGGTGTTGGTACAGTATCAGAAGGCGATGTAATGCTTGCGAATGCATCAAACGCTATCATCATTGGATTTAACGTAAGACCGGATCCTGTTGTTGCAGAAAGTGCAAAGAAGGACGGCGTTGATATTCGTCTCTACAGAATTATCTATGATGCAATCGAAGAAGTTGAAACAGCAATGAAGGGAATGCTTGCACCTAAGTACAGAGAAAACGTTCTGGGACGTATAGAAGTAAGACAGGTCTACAAGATTTCAAACGTTGGTGCTGTTGCAGGTTCATATGTTCTTGACGGCAAGGTAACGAGACAGTGTGAAATCAGAGTTGTAAGAGACGGTATAGTTATCGCAGAAGACAAGATCGACAGCTTAAAGCGTTTCAAGGATGACGCTAAGGAAGTTTCTGCCGGTTATGAATGCGGTATAGGTCTTGAACGTTTCAACGATATCAAGGAAGGCGATATTTTTGAAGCATTTATCATGGAAGAATATCGTGAGGACTGATAACCGGTTTATCTGAGGAAGAAAAGGAGGCTGTAAATTATGGCTAGCTTTAAAGCAGGACGACTCGGAGAAGATATCAAGAGAGAACTTACAGATATAATGCGTGAACTTAAAGATCCGAGAATAGCAGAATTTCTGACAATAGTGAGAGTGGATCTTTCAAATGATCTTTCACACTGTAAGGTTTATGTCTCCAGTTTTGAAGGAATAGAAAAGGCACAGCAGTCCGTAAAAGGTCTGACAAGTGCTTCAGGATATATCAGAAGGGAACTTTTTGCGCGTCTTAAGATGCGTAAGAGTCCGGAACTGAAGTTTATAGCTGATAATTCTATAGAACGCAGCAGCGAGATAAACAAGATAATAGACAATTTTGACTACAGCGGGGAGCAGGACTGATTTAGTCAGTCCTGTAGCCTACGCCTGATGAAATGCAAAATGCTTTTTTGCGTTCATTATAAAAATCTGATAAGGAATGAGTATATATGCAGATAGATTATAAACAGGCAGCAGAGATCATCAGATCATGTGATGATGTTCATATTCTGACACACCAGAGCCCTGATGGTGATACACTTGGATCAGGATACGCACTTTATTTTGCATTAAAGCAGCTCGGTAAGAGAGCTGCCGTAATATGTCCGGACGGTGAGACAAAAAGATACGCATTTATCAGTGAAGGTTATACTGAAGAAAATTTCGAGCCGAAAACGGTTATTGCAGTTGATGTTGCAGATCCGTCACTCCTTGGCTCCGTAAGAGAAATCTATGAAAACAGAGTTAATCTTTGCATAGATCACCATGTTTCAAATGTTATGTATGCCGAAAAAACACTTCTTAACGGGCGTGCTGCAGCTGCCTGTGAAGTCATGTATATGCTTTTTAAAGAACTTGGAATAAAAACAGACAGCAATATTGCAAGATGTCTCTATACGGGCATAGCTACTGATACAGGATGTTTCAAATACGGAAATACAACAGCTGATGCGCACAGGATAGCAGCTGAACTTATCGGATATGATATTGACTTTGCGCGTATTAACCGTGAGATGTTTGATATAAAGAGCAGACAGAGAATTCGTCTTGAACAGCATATACTCAACAATATGGAAGTCTTCTTCAGCGAGCGATGCGGTGTTCTCTGCATAACAGATGAATTCCGTTCAGAACTTGGTGTTGCAGATGAGGAACTTGACGGTATAGCGGGACTCCCTCTTCAGATACAGGGAATGGAAGTCGCTGTTACCTTAAAGGAAAAAAGTACAGGAGGTTTTAAAATCTCCATGCGTTCTGCAGGCAGGGTAAATGTTTCTGCTATATGCACTAAACTCGGCGGCGGCGGACATGTTAACGCTGCAGGATGTTTTATAAACGAAAGCCTTGAGGAAGCAAAGAAAAAGATTCTGGATCTTACAGGAAAGGCGCTTGGTGAACTGAATTGAACGGTATACTTTGTATAAATAAGCCGGAAGGTTTTACGTCGTTTGATGTTGTGGCGAAACTGCGCGGAATTCTCAGGACAAAAAAGATAGGACATGCCGGCACCCTCGATCCTATGGCGACCGGTGTGCTGCCTGTGTTTGTGGGAAATGCTACAAAAGCATGCGATATTATGCCCGACAGCAGCAAGGCATATCGTGCCTCATTCAGACTCGGACAGCAGACTGACACACAGGATTCCACAGGAAATATAATCAGAACTTCTGAAGTAAACTGCAGTAAAGCGGATGTTATATCTGTTCTCCCGGATTTTACAGGAGATATAATGCAGATTCCGCCTATGTACTCGGCAGTCTCGGTAAACGGAAAGAGACTCTATGAGCTTGCAAGACAGGGAATTGAAGTTGAGCGTAAACCACGCAGGATTACAGTTTCCTCACTCATACTTGAAGAATTTTCCGAGAATACGGGAGAAGGGGTTTTTTATGTGGAGTGTTCAAAAGGAACTTATATCAGAACCCTGATAAATGACATCGGCGAATTGCTTGGCTGCGGAGGAATCATGACCGCACTTGTGCGTACAGTTTCCAATGGTTTTTCACTTTCGGACAGTGTGACACTTGACGAAGTACAAAAGTATGCTGATGAAGGAAGAGCCGGGGAACTTCTTATGCCGGTAGAATGTGTATTTGAAGAATTTCCGTCAGTATGTCTGGACAAACGATGTACGGAACTCTACAGAAACGGTGTAAAACTGTTTGCTGAAAAAATAAATATTCCGGATTCAGATGAATCTGTGAGGTACAGAGTATTTTCATACGAAAAAAAATTTATGGGACTTGCTTTTGTAAAAGACGGATGTCTCAGAGTTTTCAAAAATTTTGCCTGAGCATGAAAAGAGGCGTGATTTGGACATAAAAAATTTTTCCGGAAAGAAAACTGCTGTGGCACTCGGAATGTTTGACGGTGTTCATATTGGCCACAGAGCAGTATTCGAAAGGGCAGAGAGTTTTGAAAAATGCGGTACAGAGGCTGCGGTTTTTACTTTTGATACCGGCAGCCTTGACACCAAACATGGCAGAAGCTACAGATATATAGTGCCTAATAAAGTAAAACTTGATATGATCAGAAGAGCAGGAATAAAAAATATTCTTTGTGCTGATTTTGTCAGGCTTAAGGATCTTGAGGCAGAAGAATTTGCAAAACTTATACTTGCCGAAAAAATGAATGCAGAAGTTGTTGTATGCGGACCTGATTTCAGATTTGGAAAAGGTGCGGGATGCGGTGTCAGGGATCTTGAAAGATTAGGACTTAAGTATGGATTTAAAGTCAGTACAGTAAGTCCTGTTGTAAAAGACGGTGATGTCGTATCATCTTCAAAGATACGTTCACTTTTGTCAGAGGGCAGTATAAAAAAAGCAAATGAATTTTTAGGCTATAATTACACGATAACACAATCCGTCATGGACGGTAAACATATAGGAAGAACTATTGATTTTCCGACTGTAAATCAGTTTTTTGACGAAGGACAGCTCATTCCGGCTTACGGAGTTTATGCGTCAGAAACCGTGATTGACGGAAAAGCATACAGAGCAGTTACAAATATCGGAGTCAAACCTACAGTAACTGACGAATGCGTTCCGCTTGCAGAAACTCATATAATAGGATACAGCGGCAATCTCTACGGACAAGTCCTGGAGATTAGTCTTTCGGAATATCTGCGCGGCGAGAGGAAGTTTGATTCTCTAGGCGCACTTAAGACGCAGATAGCAAAGGATACAGAAACAGTTAAGTCATTGGGAGGAATATAAATTGAATAACGAGCAGTTTGCAGAGCTTTTATTTCCGGATATAAAAAACACACCGGACTATTACGAAGAAAAATATCCTCAGAGAGAGCTGCCGGATAAAGCAGAGGTAACACGTATCGGACCTAGCCCGACAGGTTTCATTCACTTAGGAAATCTTTACAGCGCAATGGCTGGTGAACGTCTGGCGCACAGAAGCGGCGGTGTATTTTATCTTCGTATAGAAGATACTGACAATAAACGTAAGGTTGACGGTGCAGTTGAATCTGTTATTTCATCTCTCGATTATTTTAACATCCGGTTTGATGAAGGCGCTGAAGTTGACAGACAGGCAGGTTCTGTATGTTACGGTCCGTTCTATCAGAGACAGCGTGCAGAGGTCTATCAGACTTATGTAAAGGAGCTTGTAAAACAGGGACTTGCATACCCTTGCTTCTGCAGTGAAGAGGATCTTGATGCAATCAGAAAGGAACAGACTGATAACAAGGTTGATGATATCGGATATTACGGAAAATATGCAAAGTGTCGCTGCCTTAGTTGTGAAGAAGCAGCTGAAAAGATTAAAAACGGTGTTCCTTACAGTATGCGTCTGCGTTCACAGGGTACACCCGGAAATACTATTAAGTTCAGAGATGAAATTATGGGAGAGATATCTCTGCCGGAAAACATAATGGACGTCGTAATACTCAAGTCAGACGGAATACCGACATATCACTTTGCACACGCAGTTGATGATCACCTCATGAGAACTACAACTGTCATACGTGGATGCGAATGGCTTCCTTCAGTTCCTGTTCATGTTGAACTGTTCAGCGTACTCGGATTCAGAAGACCTAAGTACGCTCATACAGCACAGCTTATGAAGATTGAAGACGGCAAGAAGAGGAAACTTTCCAAGAGAAAGGATCCTGAACTTTCACTCGGTTACTACAGAGAACTTGGATATCATCCGGAAGCAGTAAGAGTTTATCTTATGACGATACTCAACTCGAATTTTGAGGAATGGTATCAGAAGAATCCTGAACTTCCTCTTGAGGAATTTAACTTCTCACTCAAGAAAATGGGCGTTTCAGGTATTCTCTTTGACCTTCAGAAACTTGATGATATAAGCGGAAACATTATTTCTGCAAAGGACAGAGCCGATGTTTATGAATATTTCCTTAACTGGATGAAGGAATACAAGCCTGAATCAGTTCCGGTGTATTTCGGTGATCCTGACAAGATGGGCAGAATCATGGATCTCTGCATGGGTGTGGGTCAGAAGAGAAGACGTAAGGACTTTATCAACTGCATACAGATGTTTGATCTTCTTTCATATTTCTTTGATGATATTTTTGCACCTGAGTATGAATTTGAAAACTATGAAAACATGACTGATATAATCGCCGAGTTTAAGGACACTTACGACTTTAATGACGATTCTTCTGCATGGTTTAACAAACTCAAAGCTATTGCTGACAAGTTTGGATATGCTTCAGACATGAAGGCATACAAGCAGGAACCTGACAAATACAAGGGAAATGTAAGTCATGTAGCCGAGATTATCAGAGTTGCTGTTACAGGCAGAAAGAATACACCGGATCTGTGGACAATTATGCAGATACTTGGTGCTGACAGCTGCATGAAACGTCTTGACAAGGCAGCAGAATATCTTGGCAGATAAATCGGAGGAAATCAATGGAAGATTATAAGAATAAAAAATATCAGGAGAGACCTGAGTTCCCTAAGAGAGCTGTTATTACAGGTGGTATGCCTTATGGAAACAAGACTCTTCATTTTGGACATATAGGCGGAGTTTTCGTATTTGCAGACGTTTATGCAAGATTTTTGAGAGACAGAATTGGTAAGGATAATGTAATCTTTGTTTCCGGTACAGACTGTTATGGTTCTCCTATTGCTGAAAGTTACAGAAAACTTGTTGAGGCAGGTGAGTTCGAGGGAAGTATAAGAGATTTTGTCGAAAGAAATCACCTGAAACAGAAAAAAACTCTTGAAGACTATGATATAAGCACAAACCTTTTTGCAGCCTCAGGGCTTGGACGTGCTTCAGAGATTCACAATGAAGTTTCTGAAAAAGTAATAAAGAAACTCTATGAAAACGGACATCTTTCGAAGATTACAACAAGACAGTTTTTTGATGAAAAGGCCGGTGTATTTTTAAACGGTCGTCAGGTTGTCGGAAAATGTCCTGTTGAAGGCTGCTGTTCAGAAAAGGGCTACGCAGATGAATGTGATCTCGGACATCAGTATATGCCTGAAAACCTTATTGATCCTAAGAGCACTCTTACAGGAGATACCCCTGTTATGAAAGACGTTGTAAACTGGTACTTCAATCTTACTGAATTCAACGATC
>JAEDJV010000247.1 GCA_016296165.1 Oscillospiraceae bacterium
GGATTGGTGCGCCCTTTTTTAGATCAGGCGCACGGCTTTGGTTTTTCAAACTTTCCTCTTCCTTTGATTTACATGTTTATCCATAAAAGTATATTTTTATTATAACAGATAATGTCATAAATTGCAATACCTTTTAGTAAATTTTAGATAATTATTGATTTACAACCATATTCCATATAAAAAATCCTACTGTTCCGTTTTCCTCAAGTCCGCAAAAATGCTGTATTTTCTTTACAGCATACTCCGTTTCATCATCATAAATGCCATTTATCGCAATATGTATATTCCACTTATTAATATACGATTTATATCTTAAACATGACTGAAACACAGCAATATCAGTACCGACACATCCCCTTAAAATACTTTTTCCCGGAAAATCTCTTCTGATATTACCAAAGAATCTATCCGGTAACGCAGATATTATTCTTTCCGAAATTTGCACCAGATTTGTAAATGCGTTTTCTCCGAAACAATTATAATATCTGCAAAAGCTATCAAAATTCTCTTGAAAAAATGTATCTGATTCTTTTATTTCTAAACATGGGTTAAAAACAGCGATAAAATTAAGCGCAGGAAGGTAATCAGACTGTTCATATTTTTTACCAGAAACAACGCTTATATATCTTATTTCATCAATATATTTTCTTATACGCATACTAATACTGCAAAGTTCATGTATTTTCTTTGTTGTAGCTGCATCAGGAAAACCTGTTTCCTCCAGCATGTTTGCCTTTTGAAAAGCCCTTACCAAACAACTTACGCTATCATTATAATCTTTTTCCAGCGGATAAATAAAAGGAAGTGAAAAAAAGTTCAGTGACAGTAGTGACAAACTGTTCTGAAGCAGTTTTATATCATAACACAATCTGTTTTCAGAACAATTATCCAATTCCGGTTTAAACAAATCTACTGATATTCTCATAATTAAGCTGCTTCCTCTAAAATTATTTCTACAGAATGAACTGAAACTGTATTCGCATAAACATTCATCTCGGATTTCTCCTTTTTTACAAATCCTCCAGCCATAGTGTCCACGCAATATACTTCATATAATCCTGTTCCAACTTCCAGAGGTATATTTTTTGTGCAGCCGTTTTCATCAGTGAGAACTGAAATAATCTTTACAGGCTTGCTACCGCTTAATCTGTATATTTCCACAATCGCATTTTTTACAGGAAAAAGTCCACTTGCAGTATGTACGTGTATTCTGAGATATCCCTTCATAGATATAACCTCCTGAAATTTTTTATAACTATGTTTATAATCTATGACGAAATATTATTTTTAGTGAATAAAAAAGCACCCTGTCATAACAGGATGCTGAGATAAAATTTAATTATGACTGAAATCATATGGTACCCATCCGGCTGTACCAAGTCTGATCCTGTAAGGTCTGGTTTCATCATCAACAATCTCTGTGATGGTAAAATCTCCACTTACATTTACACTTTTTCCTCCAAAACTTGAATAATATACAGGACCGGTGTATGTAACTTTTTCTCCAACATAATGCTTAACTTCCGGAGTATCTAATTCTTCATTTTTATCCAGAAGTACAGCAGCGTATTTTCCCATCTCATTATAACGAAGATTAAATATATTAATCGAATATGTTGCCTCTCCTTTAAGAGGGTCATTTACATACACAATGCCATTGATTTTGTCATATCCTGTTATTACCAGACAATGTTCATTTCCAGTCCATGTTACTGTTTTACCTTCCGGAGTTGTCCAGGAGTTCCCTGCTACAGGTTCAACCATATTCATTGTAGCCCAAACCATTACTGGTCTTCCTGCAGCAACATACGAGAAAAGTTCATCGAATTCAGATCCTGTCAGATCTTTTAGGTAATAATCATCATTTCCAATAGAATTAAAATAATTTTCTGCCGTTGTCACCATACATGGTGTATAACATCCATATCCTGAACTAAGCTCAGGATTGCCCTGAAATGTTGTAATAAAATCAGCTCCATACAGCGTACCATCCATAAATACAAAACTGAACTTTGGCATAAAATTTCTTGCAAGATAAACCTTATCAGCGTTAAATCCGTCATAATTAAGCAGCATTGTCAGTGAAGTTACCTCACATCCGGTAGGAAGTTCAGGATTCTGTTTAATCATATCAACATTTAACCTGTATCTTTCCGGTCTTGGATTATCCGCTGGCGGCTCATTTTTTTTCAGCATGAAAGCATTTTTTACAAATGAAAAGTCAACTGTATTGACAGATCCGTCTTTATTTACATCAAATTTATTTTTCTCG
>JAEDJV010000248.1 GCA_016296165.1 Oscillospiraceae bacterium
AATTCTGTTCCGCACTGAATACAGTGTTCTGAAATATTTTCTGCAGATTCGCATTCAACTCCGGCACCGCATTTACTGCAAAATAAATCTCCGTCATTAAGAATATTTGAACATGACTTACATACGCTACTCATTATAATCACTCTCCCGCCATATCAGTATGTGTTTTCAAATCTGAGATAATCCCCATGTATATAACCTGATCCATACTCAGTTGTGGCATTGTACCATATCGGATCATCATAAAGTAATACATACACCATTTCACCGTCATTTAGCTGTGCTACTATATCGTATTCTGTCCCCGGACCGCTACGCAGATTCAGTACACTGTCCGGATCATTAAGCGATACCCATGCAACTTCATATGCTTTCTGGGAACCGGGCACTACACTTGCGTATTGCCTGTCATATTCTTCATCGCATAAACCGTCTTTTGTATATATGACCATGCTGGTTGACGGAGTATCTGCATCTGCTCCTTCCGGAAAATCAACACTCAGTATACATTCATGATTATTTACTTCTATAACCGCATTTCCACATGAGCCCTGTCTTATCTGCATGGATACCGGTTCTTCTGATTCAAAATCCACATATTCTTCAAGTTCTCTGAACGTCATTCCGACTCTGAGATTATTACTTAAGTATGAACCCTCTCCTGCAGTAATTGTACTTACTCTTGTTTCATCAGTCACATAATAATCTACATAAGAAAAATACATCGTACCATACTGATATGAATTGGTAGAATGACTTCCCCCTATAGGTGCCTGTAGAGGATGGAAAAGCGGATTGACATCTGGTTCACCATAAAAACCTTCGATTTCTCCAAGCGTTCTTCCAAAATAATAAACCGGATCATCGGGAGTGAAAATTAATTCATTACTTACATCGGATTCAGTATTGCTCTCAGAAGATTCAGTATTACTCTGTACTGGTGTATCAGTTTCTGTTTCCGCTTCAGTTTCAATTGCTTTTTGAGTTTCTGTAATTACAGAATAATCATTGTTTCGGCTCTCTGAAATATCATTGTCAACTGTTATATCGGATTTGTCAGCTTTATCTTTATTGTCAATCCATGTCATAACTCCAACAGCCACAGCACAGATACTTACAGCAGCTATTGCAAGTTTTATTTTAAATTTCGTATCTGATTTTTTGTATTCGGATATATCCTGAATATCCGGTTCACAGGCTGCAGATGATAAGGCGTCATCAATCATTTCCTGAGTATAATTTACAGGTTTCCCGCATTTATCACAGAACTTATAATTCTCTTCAAGTGTACGGCTGCAAAATTTGCAGAACATTATGTTCTCCCCCTCTCACTGATTCGCATTTTTCTATCCGCGGTTAAATAAAAGCTTATGTATAATCATTATCGGAATAGTAATCAGTCCTAAAAACGCCCCCTGAATGCATGTGTTAAGCCAGTGTCTGAAACCATCGAAAACAAGTTCATATTCAACGTGCATTATGTGATATTTAATGTATCGGATACTCTTATATCCCAAATAAACATATAACCCAAAAACTAATAAACTCAACATAAAAATTACCTCCCGTGATTTACATTAAAACACCTTTTAAAACTCATAGATATATTTTTCAAACACTAAAAGTTCATTTATTATTTCAACATATTTGTATAAAATAATAATTATCACCACACCATAAGGAGAATCCTATAAAATGAACGAAACAGACCGCAAGTCAATGGGCAGACGAATACGTGCTCAGAGAGAACTTTTAGGTTACACAAGGGAAAAGCTTGCCGAGGAGCTTGAAGTCTCCCCTAAATTCTGCTCCGACATAGAACTCGGTGTCAGAGGCATGTCTATTCATACTCTTGTCAGACTGTCCGGAATACTTAATCTCACCACAGACTACATTCTTTTCGGAACAACACCTGACTGTGAATCAGCTGACATGTCCACCCTTCTGAAACTCGTTGAGAAATGCCCGCAGGAGCAGCAGAAAAACCTGTCTTCTATAATCCATACATTTTTAAATGCCGTTTCTGAGTGACATTTTTCAGCACGGATAAATGCATTACAGCAGCTTTTCCCTTCTGCACATTTATCATAACATATTAATATTTCCCTGTAAATTCAAAACAGTTCCGGTAAAAAAATAATTTACCGGAACTGTTTTTTGGTTTTATTCTTATCCTTAATCTTCACTCAGAATTTTTTTCTCATTGAACTGGCGCATAAAACGTGGTATAATATATTCAGAAGGAAAGCCCGTTTATGTCGAAATATGG
>JAEDJV010000079.1 GCA_016296165.1 Oscillospiraceae bacterium
CAGACAGGCACGTTTGAGGGGCGTGTGTCTTTGGCGTACGGGTTCAAGTCCCGTCGCTCGCATCAAAGAGCATCTTGTACAATGTACAGGATGCTTTTTTATTTTTATATACTAAAAAACTTGACGTTTAAAGTAAAAAGTAGTACAATTATATAGATAAAAGAAATCTAATTTAAGGAGTTTTTCAGAAATGGCTAAAAATTTTATTGTTGAAACATCTGCAAGACACGTACACGTAACACAGGAACATCTTGAAATTCTTTTCGGCAAGGGTGCTGCTCTTACTCATAAAAAAGATCTTTCACAGCCAGGACAGTTTGCTTGCGAAGAAAGAGTAACTATTGTTGGTCCTAAGAAGGAACTTGCAAATGTATCTATTTTAGGTCCTGTTCGTCCTGCAACACAGGTTGAACTTTCTGCAACAGATGCACGTTCTATTGGCATTGCTGCTCCAATCAGAGAGTCAGGTGACGTAGCTGGTTCAGGTGCTTGTAAGATTGTTGGTCCATGTGGCGAAGTTGAAATCAGCGAAGGTGTTATTGTTGCTAAGCGTCATATTCACCTTACACCTGCTGATGCAGAAGAACTGGGAGTAAATGATAAAGAAGTTGTTTGGGTTAAACTTGAAACTGAAGGCAGAAAAGCTATTCTTGGTGATGTTGTTGTCAGAGTTTCAGACAAGTTTGCCAGAGCTATGCACATTGATACAGATGAAGCAAATGCTGTATGTGCAAGCGGAAAATTAATGGGCGAGATTGTGAAGTTCTAATCCAAAATTTCATATTTACATAAAAACTCTTGAGCAGGAAGTTTTGTATGAAAAATTTCCTGCCTTAGTTTTATACAGTTATTTTTCTGGTTACAATAACTTTAAGTAAATAACTTGAAAAGGAAATATTGATATGAAAAGAAATCTAACTTTATTGACTGATTTTTATGAACTTACAATGGCAAATGGTTATTTTTCATCCGGTTGCGCTAATCAGATTGCGTATTTTGATATGTTTTTCAGAAAAATTCCTGACAATGGCGGATTTGCAGTTTTTGCCGGACTAGAGCAGATAATCGAATACATTAAGAATATAAAATTTGAAAAAGATGATATAGAATATCTAAGAAGTAAAAATCTTTTTGATGAGGATTTTCTTGAATATCTGTCTGATTTTAGATTTTCATGCGATATATATTCTGTACCTGAGGGAACTCCCGTGTTTCCAAATGAACCTTTAATAACTGTAAGGGGACCGGTGGCTCAGGCTCAGTTTATAGAAACAATGATTTTATTAACTGCTAATCATCAGAGTCTTATTGCAACCAAAGCAAACAGAATTGTGCGTGCGGCTGCGGGAAGACCTGTTATGGAATTTGGATCCAGACGTGCACAGGGATATGACGGAGCAGTTTACGGGGCACGTGCAGCGTATATTGGAGGATGTTCAGGTACAGCATGTACTATTTCTGACAGACTGTTTGGCGTTCCTGCACTTGGTACCATGGCTCACAGTTGGGTACAGCTTTTTGATAGTGAACTGGAAGCTTTCAGAAAATATGCTTCTATTTATCCTGACAGTTGTATTCTTCTTGTTGATACCTATAGTGTTCTTAAGTCAGGTGTACCGAATGCAATAACTGTTTTTAATGAGCTTAAGGCTGCCGGACACAAACCATGCGGAATCAGAATTGATAGTGGTGATATAGCATATTTAAGTAAGGAAGCCAGAAAGATGCTCGATGAAGCAGGATTTCCGGAATGTAAAATTACTGCTTCCAATGCTCTGGATGAATACATTATCAGAGACCTTATTTCGCAGGGAGCTGAGATTGATAGTTTTGGCGTCGGGGAGCGACTTGTTACTTCAAAGTCAGAACCTGTTTTTGGCGGAGTGTACAAATTATGCGCTGTTGAAAAAGAAGGAAAGATTATTCCTAAGATAAAGATATCAGAAAACAGCGCCAAGATTACAACCCCTTCATACAAAGAAGTGTGGAGAATTTTTGATAATAAGACAGGCAAAGCTATGGCGGATGTTGTTACGGTTGCAGGAGAAGTGATAGATGATACGAAACCGTATCTGATTTTTCATCCTGATTATACCTACAAAAAGAAACTGCTTACTGATTTTACTGCAAAAAAACTTCAGGTTCCTGTATTTATAAACGGGGAGTGTGTTTATCAGTCACCTGATGTGAAACAGATACAACAATACAGCAAAGAACAGATAGCCTGTATATGGGAAGAGGTCAGGCGTTTTGAAAATCCGCAGGAATATTATGTTGACCTTTCTGAAAAACTTTGGAATATTAAAAATGATATGCTTTCAGAGAATTATAAGTAAGTCATATCAATGGAGGAAGAGAAATGAAAATAATTGGAATAATAGGCGCAATGCCTTCAGAACTGGTTGATATACGCAAATCACTTGTTAATGCAGAGATAAAACGTATATCAGGTTATGATTTTTATATAAATGAAATTTCAGATAAAAAAATAATAAATGTTTGTAGTGGAATTGCAAAAGTAAACGCAGCATTGTGTACCCAGATTCTCATTGATAATTTTCATGTGGAAACTGTGATTAATGCAGGTATAGCCGGAGGAATGGACAATAGTGTTAAAGTTTGTGATATGGTAATCTCTGATGAAGTACTTTATCATGACCTTGATCTTCATTTCCTTAAGGACTATCCTCCTTTCTGCGGAATATATAAATCAGACAAGAATCTTATCGATACAGCAGTTAAAGTGTGTGAAAAGCAGGGAGTAAAGAGTTTTACAGGCAGGATAGTTTCAGGTGAGGCTTTTATCTCCGATAACGCTGTAAAGAAGGATATTAAGGACAGACTTAATCCTTATGCTGTTGATATGGAAAGTGCAGCGGTTGGTCACTGTGCATTTATGAATAACGTTCCTTTTGTAACTGTAAGGTGTATTTCCGATAATGCGGATGATGAAGGTGCAATGTCATTTGATGAATTTGAAAAAATAGCTGCAAAGAGAGTAGCTGATGTTGTTCTTGAAATGATAGAGATAATGTAATATTTATTCAGAAAGGCAGGCTAATATGAAAAGCGGAATAGTAAAAAAGACTACATCATATATCATGGGTATTCCTATGAATGACGCAGATGTTAATACTCCTGAGATGGTATATGAAAGAATAAGAGCATCGGAAGAATTCGAACTTCTGAAAGTTGAATTTGATGATAAAAATATTTGTCCTATGGTTACAGTTGGATACAGGGATATGGAGTTTCTGGTTGATATCAGAATAGAATCAGTTGATGCCATTGCCCCTGACTTTATGTTCTGTCATCCTATACCTGACGAATGTATTAAGAAAATTAAGCAGGCGCAGATTGGAGTAACAACATTTCTTACATTTAATGATGATATTTTAGCGTCACATCATTTTCAGCTGAAGTTTTTAAAATGTATTGTTCCGGAACTTGCGGCAGTTGTTGATTTTAATGTAAGAAGAATATTTTCACCTGTATGGCTGAAACAGTTTGCTGACTCAAAAGCTGCACCTGGACCTGGCTACATATTTTCGATTAATTCTGCTCCAGATAAGAATGGGAACAACTGGATGTTTACTCAGGGACTTAACAGGTGTGGATTTATGGAACTGGAGGTATTAAATGCACCTACAGATAATCTTGATTTTTACGGGAATATTCTTAGCATTACTGGTTCAAAAGCAATTACTGAAAATGTTTTTCCGGATGAAATGGAAAGATTTGATATAGCGTCCCTTCCTGGAGGAAAGAGTTTATCTGTAACATGGAGATACTGGAAAGGTGAAGTGTCTGTTTATGGCGATGAAATTCTTGGTTCGGCAAAAAACAGACCGAAAAATACTCCTTTTAACGGAATGTTATTTGTATGGGATATTGAGAACAACAGTAAAAAGCCGGTAAGAGCAAGTGATATGACACCTTTTAGCATAGAGAATGCAGTAGTCGAATTCAGTCCGGAAGAAAACAGACGTATTGAGATTCTTTCTCAGGAAACAATTGATTTATTTCGAAGAGGATTTGATATACCTGAAACAAGAGCACTTGTAAAAATCAAAATGAAACTTTCTGAAAAAACTGATGAAGATGGAAGTTATGAGTATGTGTGGGCTGAAGTGGATTCACTTGATAAGGAAAATGTTTTCGGTACCGCAATACAGGATTCTGCTGTTTCGGATACAGTAAAGAAAGACGAAAAAATTCAGGCATCACTTTCAAGTGTTTCAGACTGGATACTAAATATAAAAGGTGGACGGGTAACACCTGATACTTCATTTATGCTTGCAGAAAAATAAACAATGCCGTACCGGATTATGTTACTGTTTCGGTGCGGCAAATTTTTATATCTGAATCTGATTTAGAAAAATAATATTTTGAAAAATTTTTTCGTATAATTTGTAAAAAAACTATTGAAATTCATGCAGTTAAATGTTACAATATAATATATATATTTTTATTCAAGGGGAGTGAAGATTTTGAAATCTTCAGGAAAAGTTGATTCTATAACTAAAGCGGCATCGATTATTATTGCTCTGGGGGCAGATGTATCCTCAGAGATTTTCAAATATCTTAGAGATGATGAGATAGAAGAATTATCTCTTCAGATAACAAAGATGGATTCTCTTACACCTCAGCAGACTCAGGAGATAATGAATGAGTTTTACGAACAGTGCATTACGCAAAAGGTCATTTCTGAGGGCGGCGAAAACTATGCTCAGGATGTTCTGCTCAAGGCTTTCGGAAAAGAGAGAGCAAGTGAGCTTATGGAACGTATTAAGAAAACAGGACGTCAGGTTGCTTTTGAATTTCTCAAGAAAGTTGATTATAAAACGATACTTATGATGATTCAAAATGAACATCCTCAGACAATTGCTCTGGTTCTTTCATATACAGCTCCGGAAGTTGCGTCAAAAATTCTTGCTGAACTTTCTCCAAACCTTCAGGTGAGCGTTTTTCAGCGTATAGCAAATCTTGACCGTACTTCACCGGAAATAATAAAGATAGTTGAGAACATTATGCTTAAAAAACTTGGTTCAATGGCATCTGTTGATATGGTTGAAGTAGGCGGTATCAAGTATCTTGCAGAGGTAATGAATAATGTTGATATGAAGACGGAAAAATATATTTTCGACGAAATCAGCGGTACTACACCTGAACTTGTTGAACAAATCAGAAAGAGGATGTTTGTCTTCGAAGATATTACCCGTCTTGACAATATGGAAATTCAGGCATTTATTCGTGAATGCGATACAAAGGATCTCACTATTGCTCTTAAGACTGCCAGTGAAGCAATCAGTGATGCAATATTCAGCAACATGTCACAGAGACAGCAGGAAACAATCAAAACAGATATGCAGTATCTTCACAATATTCGTCTGCATGATGTTGAAGAAGCTCAGCAGAGAATTATTACTGTTATCAGAAGACTTGAAGAACAAGGAACTATTGTCATTTCCAAGGGCGAAAAAGATGCCCTTATTGACTAGTAAACGATTTATAGCATGAATTTTTCAACTGAAAAAATGCAAAATGGTAATAGTAGTGCAAAACTGATAATCTTCAACGATAAATTATATCGATTTTTGTTAAATAAAAAACTTGACATGAGTGATTTTAATTAGTATAATAATAGACAGATATCCAAATGCGATGAAGGGAAATAAAACTTGTTTTAACCTTTCCAGAGAGAATGCTGTATGGTGAGAGGCATTCAGGCGGAACATGTCATAGCTCATCCCTGAGCAGTCGGCTGAAAGTATTTTATTAGTAAGCTTGAACGGGTTCTCCCGTTACAGAGAAACGTATTGAATGATGCGGATGAGAGGGCATATTTCTTTTATGCCAATAAGAGTGGTACCACGGAGATTAAAAAGACTTCGTCTCTTTTATGTTGAAAAACATAAAAGAGACTTTTTTTATACCCAAAAAGCTCAGCCCATTCAATTTAGTAAAAAAATATTTTAAGAGAGGAACTTTTTACTATGAAAAATGCAGAAAAGTATACTAAGCAGTTTTTTGAAGCTCCAAAAACAGAAATGAAATGGACTAGAAAATCATATATTGATAAGGCGCCTCAGTGGTGCAGTGTGGATTTAAGAGACGGGAATCAGGCTCTTATCACACCGATGAGTCTTGAAGAAAAGATTGAATTTTACAAATATCTCCTCAAAGTTGGATTTAAGGAAATAGAAATAGGTTTTCCTGCTGCCTCTGAAACAGAATACGAATTCTGCAGAACGCTTATTGAAAATGATATGATTCCTGACGATGTATCCATACAGGTACTTACACAGTCAAGAGAACATATTATTGCGAAAACATTTGAAGCACTCAGAGGAGCAAAAAATGCAATAATACACCTTTATAACTCAACATCAGTTGCACAGAGAGAACAGGTTTTCAAAAAGGAAAAGCAAGAGATAATCGATATCGCTGTTTTTGGTGCAAAGCTCTGTAAAGAATACAGGGAAAAAACAGAAGGAAATTTCAGGTTTGAGTATTCACCTGAAAGTTTTACGGGAACTGAACCAGAATTTGCTCTTGAGATATGCAATTCAGTTCTTGACGTATGGCAGCCAACAGCTAATGACAAGGCGATAATCAATCTTCCTGTTACAGTATCTCACTCTATGCCTCATGTTTACGCTAATCAGGTTGAATATATGAGTGATAACTTAAAGTACAGGGAAAATGTAATAGTTTCTCTTCATCCGCATAACGACAGAGGATGTGCTGTTGCAGACAGTGAGATGGGACTTCTTGCAGGCGGTGATCGTATCGAAGGAACTCTCTTTGGAAACGGCGAACGTACAGGTAACGTTGATATAATTACACTTGCCATGAACATGTACTCACAGGGTGTTGATCCGGAACTGGATTTTTCAAATATTCCTGAGATTACCGAAGTTTATGAGAGGGTAACAAGAATGAAGGTATATGAGAGACAGCCTTACAGCGGACAGCTTGTATTTGCTGCTTTCAGCGGTTCTCATCAGGACGCTATTGCAAAGGGTATGAAGTGGCGTGAAGAAAAGAACCTGAAGCAGTGGACAGTTCCGTATCTGCCGATTGATCCTACAGATGTCGGACGTGTTTATGAAACTGATGTTATCAGAATCAACAGTCAGTCCGGTAAGGGTGGAATCGGCTATCTCATGGAAACAAAGTTTGGTATGAACATGCCTCCGAAGATGAGAGAAGCATTTGGTTATCATGTCAAGAACGTTTCAGATCATGCTCATAAGGAACTTATGCCTGAAGAAGTATTTGATATCTTTATGCAGAATTATGTAAATGTAGAATCTCCGATAACTATAAGAGAAACACATTATACTCAGAATAATGGTATAGAGGCAACTGTTACTTTTACAGTCAATGGAAAAACTGCAGTTGTTACTAACCATGGTAATGGTCGTCTTGACGCTGTAAGTAACGCAATCAAATCCTATTTTAATTTATCCTATACAATTGAAACATACACAGAACATGCTCTTGAAAATGGTTCTGACTCCAATGCAGTTGCATATGTCGGAATAAAGGACAGTGAAGGAAATGTTTTCTGGGGTACAGGAATTGATACTGATATTGTCACTTCTTCTGCAAAGGCACTTATTGGTGCTGTAAACAGAATGAAAAATAAATAAATCTGTTTATACAGATAAAAAATGAAATATAAGAAAGCAGGTTGTAACAATGGGAATGACTATGACTCAGAAAATACTGGCTGCGCATGCTGGACTTGACAGTGTTGAAAGCGGACAGCTTATTCTGGTAAATCTTGATCTTGTGCTGGGCAACGATATTACATCGCCTGTAGCTATTAGAGAATTCAATAAGCTTGGCAAAGAAAACGTATTTGATAAAGACAAAGTTACCATGGTAATGGATCACTTTGCTCCAAATAAAGATATAAAGGCCGCTGAACAGTGTAAGATGTGCCGTGATTTCTGCGGTGAAAAATCAGTAACCAATTTCTTTGATGTAGGTCAGATGGGTATTGAACATGCTCTTCTTCCGGAAAAAGGACTTGTTGTGTCAGGTGACGCAGTTATCGGTGCAGATTCACATACATGTACATATGGTGCACTCGGAGCTTTCTCAACAGGTGTTGGTTCAACTGATATGGCATGCGGTATGGCAATAGGCAAGGCATGGTTTAAGGTTCCTGAAGCGATAAAATTTGTTCTTAAAGGTAAGTTTAACAGATATGTTTCAGGTAAGGATCTTATTCTTCACATTATTGGTATGATCGGTGTTGACGGAGCCCTTTACAAGTCAATGGAATTTACAGGTGAAGGGCTGAAAAATCTTTCTATGGATGACAGACTCTGTATTGCCAACATGGCTATTGAAGCCGGTGCAAAGAATGGTATTTTTGAAGTTGACGAAGTAACACTTAAGTATGTTGCTGAACACAGCAGCAGAAAGCCTGTAATTTTCAAGGCTGATGATGACGCAAAGTATGAAAGGGTTATTGAGATTGACCTTTCAGAAGTGAAGTCAACTGTGGCATTCCCGCATCTACCTGAAAATGCAAGAACATTTGACGAGATTGGAGATGTAAGAATAGATCAGGTTGTAATCGGTTCATGTACAAACGGTCGTCTTGAAGATCTGGTGGCTGCAGCAGAAATACTCAAGGGAAGAAAGGTTGCAAGTCATGTAAGAACAATTGTAATCCCTGCTACACAGAAAATTTATCTTGAAGCAATGGAAATGGGTCTGCTTAAGACATTTATCGAAGCAGGTGCAGTTGTTTCAACTCCTACATGCGGACCTTGTCTCGGAGGTCATATGGGTATTCTCGCCAAGGGCGAACGTTCTGTTGCTACAACAAACAGAAACTTTGTGGGCAGAATGGGACACCCTGAATCAGAAGTATATCTTGCAAGCCCTGCTGTAGCTGCAGCAAGTGCAGTTGCAGGAAAACTTGCTGATCCTGCAGTAATAATGGCTGACTAATACAGATACGGAGGATTTGCTATGAAATATGAAGGTACAGTAATCAAGTACGGTGATAATGTAGATACAGATGTAATTATCCCTGCAAGATATCTAAATACAATAGACAAAAAGGAACTTGCTTCACACTGTATGGAGGATCTTGATACAACGTTTGTAACCAGAGTTAAGGCTGGAGATATCATGGTTGCCGGTCAGAACTTCGGATGTGGTTCTTCACGTGAACATGCCCCTATTGCAATCAAGGAAAGCGGTATTTCAATAGTTATCGCAAAGAGCTTTGCAAGAATTTTTTACAGAAATTCTATCAACATTGGTCTTGGAATTGTTGAATGTCCGGAGGCTGCTGAAGAGATTTCAGAAGGCGATGTAGTTGAAGCTGATATGGATAACGGTATCATCTATAACAGAACAACAGGAAAACAGTATAAAACAGCACCTTTCCCTGAATTTGTTCAGAAGATAATTGAAAACGGCGGACTCATTCAGTCAATTGCTGATGGTGTAATTAAGTAAGGAGGGGAGTGTAATGAATTATAATATAGCTTTACTCAGGGGAGACGGAATAGGTCCTGAGATAGTAGACAGTGCTGTTGAAGTTCTTAAGAAGATTGGCACGAAGTATGGTCACACATTCAATTTTACTCCGTATCTTATAGGCGGATGTGCAATTGATGCAACCGGTGAGCCTCTTCCTGAAGAAACAGTAAAAGGCTGTCTTGCAAGTGACAGCGTACTTCTTGGTGCAGTAGGCGGCCCGAAGTGGGATTCACTTCCGGGAAACAAGAGACCTGAAAAGGCACTTCTGGGAATAAGAGCAGCTCTTGAACTTTTTACAAATCTCCGTCCTGCAAAACTCTATCCGGCACTGAAGGATGCCTCACCGCTTCGTGCAGATATAGTGGCTAAGGGTTTTGACCTTATGATAGTACGTGAGCTTACGGGTGGTATTTATTTTGGCGAAAGAGGAAAGAGAGAAGGCAGATACGGTGAAGAGGCTTACGATACAGAAAGCTACAGCCGTATGGAAATAGAACGAATAGGCAGAGTTGCTTTTGATACAGCTATGAAGCGAAACAAAAAGCTTATCAGTATCGACAAGGCAAATGTACTTGAAACTTCACGTCTCTGGAGAGAGATTATGCATAAGATGTCAGAAGAATATCCAGAGGTTGAATATTCAGATATGCTTGTAGACAATGCAGCAATGCAGCTTGTAAAAAATCCTCAGCAGTTTGATGTTGTTGTTACGTCGAACATGTTCGGTGACATTCTTTCAGATGAAGCTTCACAGATTACAGGTTCAATCGGTATGCTTGCTTCCGCTTCACTTGGCAGTACAAAGCGCGGAATGTATGAACCAATTCATGGATCTGCTCCTGATATAGCAGGACAGAACAAGGCAAATCCTATTGCAACAATTCTCTCAGCAGCAATGATGCTTCGTTATTCATTTGATCTTTCAGAAGAGGCTGACTGTATTGAAAAGGCAGTTGACTCAGTTCTTGAAAAAGGTTACAGAACAGCGGATCTTCTCGGTGATAGTAAAGAAAAGCCTCTTTCATGTACCGAAATGACTGAAAAAATTCTTGAGATGATATAATAAAGGTATTTTTTGTCCGGTAAATAAAAAAAGCAGTATCAAAGCCGACCACCCATACAGAAGTATTTAATATGTACCGAAAGGTTGTGTAGGAAAA
>JAEDJV010000249.1 GCA_016296165.1 Oscillospiraceae bacterium
TAATTGTGAACTCTGTAATAACTGATTGCTATTTTTTAACACAAGCTGAGGTTTTTCTGACAGCATTGCCTCAAATTCTTCGACAACAATCTGAAGTTCACTCAGTGTTTGAAATCTGAACTCTTTTCTGGGATCAATCATTTTTTCGATCAGCATTGTCAGGATTCTATTTGCATCAGATACGATGTCAATAATCGGTTGTCTCAGAACCTGTTTAAATTTCGTCCCTTGTAATTGTAAGTTATCTTTAATCATAAGATATTTCATGGTCATGCCCAAACTATAAATATCGCTTCGGATATCCACGCACTCACTGTTATTAATCTCTGGCGGAGCAAATGTTTTTGTTCCCCAGTCAACATAAGATGCAGTACGAACACACGAACCAAAATCTATAAGATACAAATTGTTATATTCATCAATTAATATATTTTCCGGTTTTATGTCTCCATGAACCAGGGCATAATTATCCATCTGCAAATAGTTAAGTACCTGAATACATTTTGATAGAATCATTACAAGATCAGCATTACTTAAACGATAACGAATATCTGCCAATGTTATTCCATCTATATAGGATTCAACCAGATATGTCTTCATTTTTCCATCAAATGTCGCCTGTCCGAAATCCACTATTTTGGGAACAAACGGACAATTGAGTAATTGTGATAACGTATCTTTTTCTCTTTTAAGTATCCTGTTATGAGAACTTGTTTTCTCACAATCGTCGATTTTTATTTTCACAGTGGTATTAGTAGAAAGCATCTTTGCCTTATAGACAACAGATGATCCACCTTGTCCGATAATTTCCTGAAGCACATACTTCTTTGAAAATTCATTATCAGAATCTGTCGCATATTCCGGAACTTTTCTGGTTTCGACGGGAATTCCGAGCAACATTTTTTTTATGAATACATCCGGCTCTTCTTCAAACCATTTGATAGACTGCCATCGATCAAGATGTAATTCTAATCCACCGGATAATTCAATGTCTTCAAGGTAAATGACTAATCGCTTCTTTTTATATTTTTGCGCAACATGCACCTCATCCTGAACATTTTCCGAAACTACCGAATTTTTCGAGATAAAGATAATAAATCTCCTGCAATTCTCATGAGTCAGCCATTCTGAGATATAGTTAGCCCATACGGTACCACTTCGAATTTGGCGGTCATACCATATCCGGCAGCCATTCTCCGTTAACGCCTTTAAGATAGGGAGAACTTTATCCTTATCTGCATGAGAGTAGCTAATAAAACAATACGGTTCGGTTTGATTTTCGCAAACACGGATTTGATCTGTCATACTCAATTCTCCAGCTGTTTTTAATGCCTTACGCTGATTGACAAACTATTTCACGCAGAATAAACTTTCATTCTGCAAAGCGAAAGGATATGTCGCAGCCGCAGCTGCGATGATTGACACTGTTTTCTTAAAGTATATCAAAAAGACGGCGTTCTGCCTATAGACCTTATGTAATAAACATACAGAACATCCCTTCAATTTTTATTCAGATAAATTTTAATAAAATTAATTTGAATAAAAAATACCATTCTTTAACCTATTTATCAACTGCAGTAACTTACCATTCAGCTAAAAAATAGAAGCGTCAGCTGCACTGACCTTAATGGTCAGGAACTGACGCTTTTCAAGTTCTGCCAAATCATATCCATAGCCTATGGGAATTCGGCCAGCTCTTATGCGGTCCCCCGGAGCGTTTATCTCAGGACAGAGACATGATGAGACGGATGCATTCATTCGGATTTGATAAATCAATACCTGTCAGCATTATGATCCGCTCCAGTCTGTAAAGCAGTGTATTACGGTGGATAAACATCTGCTTTGCGGTCTTCACTGCATTCTGTCCATTTATCAGATAGTTCCGAAGTGTACTGCAAAGCTCTGTATCATTTTCCTCATCGTATTTCATCAGGATCTGAACCCCCGGGTGGTAAAAAGCCCAGCGTTTTTTCTCCTGCTCCAGAGTATGACATATATACGATACGGCTTTATCCTTATAAAAATGGATGTGATTACTCTCTCCCGATATTTTTGTGAAATCCAGCTGCTCAATACTTGCCGCTGCCTGATGATAAAAATCAGAAAGGTTAATAAAGCCGTCATTTGCATAAAACGGATCGCTGACACCGATTACCCCTCCGATATTATTCCGTATACTTTCAATATCGCGGCTAATAGCTTCATGAAATGACTCATCCGCCAGGATATGTCTCTGAGATAAATTGAAGACC
>JAEDJV010000080.1 GCA_016296165.1 Oscillospiraceae bacterium
CAACAGAAACAACAAAGCCAACAGAAACAACAAAGCCAACAGAAACAACAAAGCCAACAGAAACAACAAAGCCGACGGAAACAACAAAGCCAACAGAAACAACAACAGTTACAACACCTGTTGAGGTAACTCCTGGTTACGGTGACGTTGACGGCAATGGCTCAGTAAATGCTCTTGATATTACAAAGCTCAAGCAGTACTTACTCCTCGTTGTTGGCAAGGATGCAGTTCCTAACGGCGACCTTAATAATGATGGAACAATCAATACAATTGACCTTGTTCGTCTTGTTAAGATTCTCCTCAATGACTAATTTAAATTAAATTAGATAATTTTAAACCGGAACAGTTTAACTGTTCCGGTTTTGTTTTAAAGATAATTAATAATACAGATAAATATTTGAAATAAAAAAATCCGTTCCAGTAATGAAACGGATTTTTTATTATTAATCAGAATTAATATATTTTTTGTGTAGAATATAATCTATAAAGTTTGAATAGAACGCAGAAGGATCGACACTTATCTGTTCTCCAAGAAGTTCAGCCTGTGTTCTGTTTCCGGCAAGGAGCTTAAACTCAAAAAGATTTTTATTTCCTTCGGAAATGCCGCAAATGAGTTTACAGCCTTCAGCACAGTCTTCGTAATCGATTGATAAACTTGCGTTTTTAAGTTGATTCGCTTTATACTGCATTGCAGAATACATTAATCTGTCACGAAAAGAACGCTGTACATACTTTGAAAAATCCTTTACAAAGGTCTTCCCCTTGTTGCTAAGAGAGAAAAACATACGACCGTTTTCAGAAGCGTCTGACAGAATAGTGTCGTTAACCAGAAGATCGTCAACAGCTTCATTGTAGTAGAAGTAATTTATAGTTCCGGATTCTACGGCGATATCATACAGGGCTTCAGAATCAATCGGATTTTCAAGGTTATACAAAAGATAACAGATAAGAATTTTTACAGAATTAAGATCATTAGGCTGATATTCCATAAGAGTCATCCCCCCTACATATCTATAAATTCATCAAAAATTAGGATAGTCAAGAATATGATTGAGTATTGCGAGATTAACTGCTGATTCAACACAAGGCACAGCTCTTGGAACGATACATGGATCATGTCTGCCTTTTATAGTTATAACGTCATTGGAAAGACGTGTATAATCAATTGTTTTCTGAGGTTGAGAGATTGAAGGTGTAGGTTTTACAGCAACCCTTAGGACAAGTGGCATACCAGATGAGATACCGCCAAGAATACCACCATGATTATTTGTTTTAGTAAGAACATGACCATGGTCATCCACGTAAAACTCATCGTTATTCTGACTGCCGAGCATTTCAGCAGCTTTGAATCCTGCACCGAATTCGATACCCTTTACAGCAGGAATACCGAAAATAAGCTGTGAAATAGTATTCTCAAGTCCGTCAAAAATAGGAGAACCTATACCGGCAGGAATATTAATGCTTGCACATTCAATAATACCGCCAAGTGAATCAAGAGCCATTCTTGCTTTGTCCACATCTTTGATCATAAGTTCACCGGCTTTGTCGTCAATAACCGGGAATTCTTTTTTTCTAATGTTAAGAATCTCATCACGCGTAACATTAGTATAAGTAAATTCCTTATCCTTAATTCCATGAATAGCAGCTATATGAGCTCCTGTGTAGATTCCTCTTCTCTCAAGAATCTGTGCGCATATCGCACCCGCGAAAACCAGAGGAGCAGTTAGTCTGCCGGAAAAATGCCCGCCGCCTCTTACATCATTGAATCCCTGATAACGTTTAGCACCGGTATAGTCTGCGTGACCGGGACGAGCAAGTGTTTTTACATTGTTATAATCACTTGAGTGAGTATCTGTGTTAGGTATGACAGCGCAGAGTGGTGTACCTGTTGTTCTGTTATTGTAGAGACCTGACATGATCTGAGGTATATCTTTCTCTGAACGAGGTGTAGAGGTCTTGTTTTTCTTAGGCGCACGTCTTGACATAAACTGCTGAAGATCATCCATCCGGATGTATTCTCCAGGCGGAAGGTTGTCAATTACAACGCCAATTCCTGCGCCGTGTGACTCACCGAATATTGAAATTGAGATACGGTTATTCCAAAGTGATGCCATTCTCTGTTTTTCCTCCTAAATTAATGAAATCATTCAAAAAATCAGGATATGATTTTCTGATGGATTCAAAGTTTAATATTGTAACATTGCCGTCTGAAACTGTCGAAGCAATAGAAGCAGCCATAGCAATTCTGTGATCGTTAAAACTGTCAACAGTACCTCCTGTAAAATGAGATACAGGAGTAATGATAAGTCCGTCATCGGTGATTTTTACATTTCCGCCGAGATTGTTAATCATATGCGCAGTTGTTTCCAGACGATCGCTTTCCTTTATTCTTAGCCTTTCAGCATTGGTTATGTGGGTAACACATGATGAAACTGAAGCCATAACTGAAATAGCAGGAACAAGATCCGGGATATCTGAAACATTGATATAAACAGGTTCAGAGATTCCTGCTTTTTTATTATAGCACATAAGTTCGGCTATTTCAATGATTTTCTTGTCTCCCTGAGATGATAAGTCAGGATTCGGGAGATTGGTAATAGTCACGTCATTGCCAAGCGTATTAGCAGCAACAAAAAATGCAGCCTGTGAAAAGTCCGCTTCAGAAGTAAAGTCTGCTGGTGTATATTTCTGATTGCCTTTAATGAAATATCCGTATTCAGTTTTCTCGACTGTGATACCAAAATGTTTCAGGCAGTCGATTGTTATATTTACATAAGGTTCAGATTCGAGACGTGAGGTAAGTTTTATTACAGAATCCTCTTTGCACAGAGGGAGAGCGAGGAGCAGACCGGTTATGAACTGGGATGAAACATTCCCTTCAACCTGAAATTCACCGCCGCAAAGAGTTCCTTTTACAGTAAACGGCATTGTGTTATTATAGTAAAAAGTAATTCCGTTTTTCGAAAGTTCTCTTGTGTAGATATTTATCGGTCTTTCAGGAAGACGTCCTTTTCCGAAAAATGTTGACTCTGTCCCGAGTGCGCAGGCAACAGGGATTATGAATCTTAGTGTAGAGCCACTCTCACCGCATCTTAAGTCCGCCTTTTCAGATGCCTTGCTTATACCATGAACTTCGATTACGTCTTTATCAGTTATAAACTCAGCCCCAAGTTCTGTGAGCGTATCCATGGTAGCTAGAATATCCTGCGAGATGCTTATGTTCCTTATATATGAAACACCATTGGCAAGTGCAGCGCATATGAGAGCACGATGAGAAATACTTTTTGACGAAGGAATATTTACGTTTCCGGAAAGTTTTCCGGGTAGTATAGTAATATTCATTTTATACCTCCTGTTTATGCCTCCATATATTTTTTGAATTCAGAGAAAGGCATTTTTCTGATTGATGAAGTTCCGATATCGCTGCAGATAATTGCGTTAATAGAAGTTGATTCGCATTTCTTGTCATTGCTGCAGAGGGGAACAAGTTCATCAAGAGAAGCTTCTGTTACAAGAGGCAGTTTATATGAAGTGATAACCTCGTCAAGAGCTTTAAGGCAGTTTTCGGAACAATCGCTGTGTTTTACAGCCTGTTCAGTAATTGCATGCATACCGGCAGCAACAGCACTTCCGTGTGTATATCCTGTGTAGTTAAAATAATTTTCAATTGCATGTCCGATTGTGTGGCCGAAGTTGAGAAGCATACGTTCACCTTTGTCAAATTCATCGTTGGCAACAATCTCACTTTTGATTGAGACACATCTGCAGATAATATCGTCAATTACGTCAAAATAATTATCTATGCTGTGCGAAGCTATTATGTCAAAAAGTTCTCTGCTTCTTATCATGCCGTATTTTATTGCTTCAGCCATTCCGTCTGAAACTATTTCCGGTGATAATGTTTTAAGGGTAAGAGGATCGCAGATAACAAGTTCAGGCTGCTTGAAGGCACCTACAAGATTCTTTCCGCAGGAGAGGTTTATTGCAGTTTTACCTCCGACTGAACTGTCAATCTGTGCAAGAAGAGTGGTCGGGATCTGAATAAAACTAATTCCTCTCAGATAAGTAGCTGCGGCGTATCCTGTGATATCACCTGTAACACCGCCGCCGAGTGCGATAACACAGTCGGATCTGGTGATATTGTTTTCTGCAAGGAAGTTATAGATACGATTTAGTGTATCAGAGCATTTTGAAGTTTCACCGTTTTTAAAAACAAATCTGACAGTTTTAAATCCGTCCTCTTCAAGTGAGGAAATCACATCTTTGGAATAAATACTGTCAACAATATCATCTGTGATAATAGCTGCGTATTTTGTTTTTGTAACTTCAGAGATAAGTTCTCCGCATCGGGAAATAAGTCCTTTTCCAACAAGTACTTCATATGGCTTTGAAGCTTTTACGGCAATTTTTTTCATTACTGGGATTCATCCTTTCAAATTGAATACATGGATATAAAAATTATACTATATAGTATAAAAAAAGTCAATTGTTTAGAAATCACTTTATTAAATTAAAAAACTTGATTTATTAAGCTTTTAGTGGTATAATATTAGAATGAGTATATTGGAGATGTATTGTTATTTTAAGGAAAATACATATTTATCTTCATTAATTTATAAGACAGAGGTGATAAGATATGATGAGAAGTATGACAGGTTTCGGACGTGAGAGAATGATGCTCAACGGCAGAGATATTCTTGTTGAAGTCAGATCAGTAAATCACAGATACAACGAGCTTTCAGTAAAACTTTCCAGAGCATATATGTATCTTGAAGAACCTCTGAAAAAACTTGTTCAGGACAATATTTCGCGAGGAAAAACAGAGATTTCTGTTACAATAACAAATATATCTGCTCCTGATACATCTATTGAGGTAAATACATCTGTTGCAAGAGGATATATCGATGCCCTCAGAAAATCAAATGAAGAACTCGGACTTATGGATGACCTTTCACTTTCCAGAATCATCAGATTTCAGGATATTTTTACGGTTGTAAAAGCCGCAGATGATGAAGACGCAGTCTGGAATGATGTAAAAACAGTTGCTCAGTCAGCTCTTTCAAAATTTGTATCAATGCGTGAGGCTGAAGGTGCAAAGATGAAAGAAGATGTCCTGATGAGACTTGAACTGATTGAAAAGATGGTTTCATTTATCGAGGAAAAATCCCCTGAAACTACTGTGGCATACAGGGAAAAACTTTATGCAAAGCTTACCGAACTGCTTTCAGGGCAGCAGATTGATGAACAGAGGATTTTAACAGAGGCTGCAATTTTTTCTGAAAAGATTGCAGTTGATGAGGAAACAGTAAGGCTAAGAAGCCATATTTCACAGTTCCGTACTCTGCTTGAGACGGAGAGTATTGTCGGAAGAAAACTTGATTTTCTTGTTCAGGAAATGAACCGTGAGGCAAATACAACTGGTTCAAAGGCTCAGAATATAGACATAACAAGGACTGTTATTGATATTAAGTCTGAAATTGAAAAGATTCGTGAGCAGATTCAGAATATCGAATAAGGCAGGTTTTCTATGAAACTAATCAATATCGGTTATGGTAATATGGTCTCTGCACAGAGACTTGTATCTATAGTCAGTCCGGAATCAGCGCCGGTAAAAAGAATTGTTCAGGATTCACGCGACAAAGGCATGCTTATTGATGCTACATGTGGAAGAAGGACAAGGGCAGTACTTATTATGGATAGTGAGCATGTTATTCTTTCAGCTGTACAGCCTGAAACCATAGCGTTGCGATGTGATGATGAGAAAGGAAGTGGAACTGATGGATAAGGGAATACTTATTGTTGTTTCCGCACCGTCCGGATGCGGAAAAGGAACAATTCTCGGAGAAGTACTTAAGGATGAAAAATTCTATTACTCTGTATCAGCTACAACCAGATCACCAAGACCAGGTGAAACTGACGGGGTTAATTATCATTTTCTTGGTAAAGAGCAGTTTGAGGAGCTCATTTCAAAAGACGGTATGCTCGAATACGCTTCATACTGTGGCAATTATTACGGAACTCCAAGAGACAAGGTACTTGAAAAGATAAATGAAGGCAAAAATGTAATCCTTGAGATAGAAGTTCAGGGTGCCATGCAGATTAAGAAAAAATGCCCTGAGGCAGTTTTCGTTTTCATAGCGCCGCCTTCGGTGTCGGAGCTCAGAAACAGACTTGTGAACAGAGGTACTGAAACTGCTGAAGTTATTGAACAGAGAGTTTCTGAAGCGGCACAGGAAATACAGCATGCTTACGAATACGATTATGTAGTTGTAAATGATGATCTTCAGCAGGCTATCAGCGATTTTAAAGCAGTAGTACGGGCAGAAGAAATTAAAACTGTAAACCAGAAGAATATTATTGATGAGGTGTTAAAAAATGCTTAGACCGGCTATTACACAGATTATTACAAAGAATGAAAGTTACTACTCACTCGTTATCGGGGTTGCAAAGAGAGCAAGAGAAATTGCTGACGAGCTTTGCGAAAAAAATGAAGTTCTTAAAGAAAAGCCAGTTAAGACAGCTGTTGAAGAATTCGCAAGCGGAAAATACAAGATAGTTGAATATTCCGAACCTGAAACTGAAAAAGAAACAGTTTACTAATGCATACAGATGCTGTTGTAAGGACAGCTCTTGTTGCTGTCTATAATCTGGCATATCCTGTTGACAAGCCGTTTTCATATATCATCCCTGAGGAGTTATATGAGACGGCTGTCTGTGGCGTAAGAGTAATTATTCCCTTTGGGAGAGGCGGCAGGAAAAGAGCCGGACTTATTATCGGAATAAGTGAAGAAGTTCCTTCTATGAAACTAAAAAAAATAATCTCAGTTGCTGACAGTGCTCCTGTTTTAAATGACGAGATGATGCAAATGGTTTTCTGGTTGAAGGAAAATACCTTCTGCACTTATTATGATGCTGTAAAGACTATTCTCCCCTCCGGAATGAACATAAGAGTAAATGAAAAATATGAACTGTCTGAAGGAAATATTCTAAGCTCTCTTACATCAGAAGAGCTTAATCTTGTGTGTTTTCTGAAAAACGCTTCCGGAAAACGTGAGTTTGACGAAATACTGGATACTTCGTCAAGTCCTGAGAAAGCGGAGATAATTCGGTCCCTTCTTGAGAAGGGCGTAATCAGAAAAATAAGTCAGGCTGACAGAAAGATAAACGACAAGTTTATTAAGATGATTAAGCTGACTGATTATTATCAGAAAAATCAGACAATGTTCAGACTTACTCCCAAACAGCAGCAGGCTGTTAAACTCCTTGAGGAAAACGGTTCAGCTTCTGTGAAGGAAGTATGTTATATATGCAGCATTACAACAGCTGTAATAAAAAATCTTATAAAAAGCGGCATTGCTGAAGAATACAGCGTACCTGATTTTAAAATTCCCGGTGAGGATGATTATGAGCCTGGTGTCCTGGAGAAAATTCAGCTTTCCAGTCAACAGGAGAGTGTGTATTCAAGAGTTATAGAAGCGGTGCTGGAAGAAACGCCAAAATGCTTTCTTCTTCATGGCGTAACAGGAAGCGGAAAGACATCTGTATTTATCAAACTGATAGAACAGACACTTGCTGCAGGACGTCAGGCAATGCTTCTCATTCCGGAAATAGCACTTACGCCCCAGATAGTAAAGAATTTTCGCCGGCTTTTCGGAGCGACTGTTTCGGTTATTCACAGCAATCTTTCACTTTCTCAGAGACTTGAGGAGTACAAACGAATCAGTGCAGGTATGTCGAAGATAGTTATCGGGACAAGGAGTGCAGTATTTGCTCCGCTTGACAATATCGGAATAATTATCATGGATGAAGAGGGTGAACGCTCGTATAAATCCGACAGTGCTCCAAGATACACTACTTCAGCTGTGGCTAAGGAACGCTGCAGGAGGCACAACGCAGTACTCTTATTAGGTTCTGCCACTCCTTCAGTTGAAAGTTACTACTATGCGTCCAGAGGAATATATGAACTTCTGGAACTAAAAGAAAGATATAATCAGTCAGCACTTCCCCATGTTGAGATAGTTGATATGAGTATCGAAAGAGCAAGCGGAAATACCAGTGAATTTTCAGAAGTTCTCATAAATGAGATAAATGAAAACCTGAAAGCCCACGAACAGACAATACTTCTTCTCAACAGAAGAGGCTATCATACCTTTATCAGCTGTTCCGGATGCAATAATCCATTGTACTGCAAAAACTGCAGTATTCCCTATACATATCATAAAGCGAATAATTCACTCGTCTGTCACTACTGCGGAGATATAGCGGCTCCTCCTTCCGAGTGTCCGGTCTGCGGCAGTACAGTTTTCAGACAAATGGGATTTGGTACCCAAAAAATGGAAGAACAGCTTGGGGAATTCTTTCCTTCAGCACGAATACTACGTATGGATGCAGATACGACTTTTTCACGATATGCATACGAAAAAAACTTTCAGGATTTTGCTGACAAGAAGTACGATATTATGGTGGGAACGCAGATGATAGGCAAAGGACTGGATTTTCCGGATGTAACGCTTGTTGGTATTCTTTCCATAGACAAGTCGCTTTTTTCAGGTGATTTCAGAAGTTACGAAAGAACATTTTCCCTGATAACCCAGGTAGCAGGCAGAAGCGGCAGGGGAGGAAAACGAGGCAGGGCATATCTCCAGACATTTATGCCTGATCATTATGTGCTTAATCTTGCAGCACAGCAAAACTACAATGATTTTTATGAGGAAGAGATAGCCCTCAGAAAGACTCTTATTTTTCCTCCGGTGTGTGATGTATGTGTGATAGGAATTTCGTCTGTTTCCGATGCGGCAGCAGCTGCGGCTTCAGCGGTAGTACTTAAGATAATAAAAGACATAATAGCTTCAGAAAAAATAACATTTCCACTCAGAGTTCTGGGACCTGCACAGTCGTCAGTAGCTAAAGTCAACGGAAAATTCAGGTACCGTCTTATTCTGAAGTGTAAAAATAATAAAGCAACACGTGATTTTATCCGCAGTATTCTTTTAAAAACTGCAGAATATCGTGAGTTTTCGAATGTAAACATTTATGCCGATATGAACGGCGAAATAATATAAAAGGTGATAAAAATGGCATTAAGAAATATAGTAACAAAAGAACAGGATGTTCTTCATAAAAAATGCAGAAAAGTTGAAAAATTCGATGAACGTCTGTGGACATTGCTTGATGATATGAAGGAAACTCTGTATAAAGCACAGGGTTATGGTCTTGCGGCACCACAGGTAGGAATACTTAAGAGAATAGCAGTTATAGATGTAGGTGAAGGATATATTGAACTGATCAATCCTGAGATACTTGAACCTAAGGGTGAACAGAGAGACGTTGAAGGCTGTCTTTCATGCCCGGATGAATGGGGCTATGTAAAGAGACCGTACAGCTGTAAACTCAGAGCACAGGACAGAAACGGTGAGTATTATGAAAAGGAACTTGAAGGGCTCTTCTGCAGATGTGCCTGTCATGAAACAGATCATCTCGACGGCAGACTCTTCACAGAGCTTGTTGATGAGTTTGTAAAACCGGAGGAATAAAATTTGAATATTGTTTTTATGGGAACACCTGATTTTGCAGTTCCGACTCTTAAGGCACTTGCAGAGGCAGGGGAAAATATCACAGCAGTTTTTACACAGCCGGACAAGCCAAAGGGAAGAGGGTACAAGATGATACCTACTCCTGTCAAGACAGCAGCTCTTGAACTTAACATTCCGGTATATCAGCCTCTTTCGCTAAGGAAAGGTGAGGATGCTGAAAAATCACTTGAAATATTAAGAGAACTTTGTCCGGAACTTATAGTGGTTGTAGCGTACGGAAAGATACTGCCGAAGGAAATACTTGACCTTCCTAAGTACGGATGCATAAATGTCCATGGTTCACTTCTTCCTGAATACCGCGGAGCAGCACCTATGCAGTGGTGTCTCCTTAATGGCGAGAAGAAGACCGGTGTTACAACAATGATGATGGATGTTGGACTTGATACCGGTGATATGCTTCTTAAAGAGGAGATTAATATAGGAGAGAATGAAACTCTCGCTGAATTACATGACAGACTGGCCGAATGCGGTGCAGGTGTTCTGATAAAAACTATTGAATCTCTCAGAGCAGGAACACTTACAGGAACGCCTCAGGATGAAAGCAGATCAACATATTCTCCTATGATTACAAAGCAGATGTCACTTATTGATTTTACGGAATCAGCACAGAATATTCATAACAAAATAAGAGCTATAACCGGATATGCTTTTCTCAACGGAAAGCGTTTCAAGATTATTCGTTCAGAGATTACTGACAGAAAAACAACAGATGTTCCCGGAACAGTAACCGCTTCATCGGAACTGCTTGCTGCGTGTGGTGACGGAATACTTCTTAAACTGACTGAAGTGCAGCCGGAGGGCAGCAGAAGAATGAGTGCAGATGATTATCTCAGAGGATGTAAGCTTTCTGAGGGAACAGTATTCACATCCGGAGAGTGATTATGGTAAACTGCAGAAAAGAAACAGTAAAACTTCTTAATAAAACTTTTACTGAGAACAGTTACTCAAATCTTCTTCTTGACAGTGTTCTTTCTTCAAAGGAAATGACAGTTCAGGAAAAAAGATTTATAACTATGCTGTATTATGGAGTAATTGAAAAAAAGATTACACTTGACTATATA